>NZ_BCPP01000305.1:0-7005 GCF_016586125.1 Burkholderia sp. E168m23 | reverse complement strand
GCCGGCACCGATACCGAGGTATACGAGACGGTCGCCCACAACGAGATCGCATGGTTTCACGCGCCGGAGCCGACCGACTCGCTCCTGCTCGACGAGCATCGCAAGATGGCATTCTCGATCGTGTCGCTCGCGTTCAAGGACGACAACAAGTGGCGCCTGTACGACGGCACGTCGACGATTCACGCGACGATCACCGATGCCGGCTTCCTGTCGCGCGTGAACAACAGCCAGATCAGTTTCAGCAAGGGAGACGTGCTCTTGTGCAATGTCCGTATGCAGCAGTGGCAAACTTCGGACGGGGCAAAAACCGAATACGAGGTCACGGATGTCCTCGAACATCGCCCGGCCGGCCTGCAAATTCGGTTGCCGGGCATGTGATCCGCACCGAAGCGTCGCGCCCGACGCAACCTCTCATCACTGATGAAACCCGCGATCCATCTGCGTGCTGCGTCTCAGGAAGATCTCCCGTTCCTGCTGACGCTCCGTCGACTCACGATGACCGAGCATCTGCAGCGCGTCGGCGCGCCGACCGACGATGACGCGCACGACCAGCGCATCCGCGCGAACTTCGACGACGCGATGATCGTCTGTGAAGGCGCCGATGCCATTGGCCTGCTGAAGGTGACACGCGCCGCCAGCGAATGGCACGTCCATCAGATCCAGATTCTCCCCGCGCGCCAGGGCCAGAGAATCGGGAAAACCGTGCTGCACGCATTGCTGACCGACGCGGCGCACGCGCGCGTGCCGGTATCGCTCAGCGTGCTACATGGCAACCCGGCGCGGCGGCTCTACGAACGGCTCGGCTTTCGCGTCGCGTCGGAAACCGACACGAGCGCGAGCATGGTCTGGCACGCGTGACGCGCGTCATGTCGACGCCGTCGCATGGCCCTTACTGCGTGATCTTCGCGTCCTTCAGCAGATTGCCGATCATCTGCGCGCTCGCCTTCTCGGCCGCGATCGCCTGCAATTGCTGCTGAAGCGTCGGCTTCGCGGTTTCGAAACCCGGCACCTGCGTCGGCCGCTTCGCATCCAGCTTCACGATCGCCCGCACGCCATCGACCGGAATCGAATCCTTCGTCGTCGCGCCGACCGTCAGCTTCTCGAGCGCCTGCGCAACGGGCAGCGGCAGCCCGGCCGTCTTGCCTTCCGCCGCCGGCGTATTGAAGCTCACCCACGGCAGCTCGCCGCCGGTATCGCGGCTCGGCGCCAGGCTGTACTGGCGTGCCAGCCCGTCGAACGACTTGCCCGCCTTCAGCTCGCTCAGCACGGTCGCCGCCGCGACCGGGTCCTTGACGACGATCACGCGCGGCTTGTATTCGTTCTTGCCGAGCGCGGCGACCAGTTCGTCGTAGCGCGCCTTGACCTGCTCGTCGGTCACCGGCTCCGGCTTCACGTGGTCGCGCAGGTACAGTTGCACCTCGGCCGTCACCTTCGCCTGCTGCATCGCCGCCTTGACCTCGGGCTTGTCCGCATAGTTCGCCTTCTCGGCCGCCTGCTGAACCAGCACGCGCGTGATCAGCTGGTTCTTGATCGCCTGGCGGATCTGCGGCGAATCGGGCTGCCCGGACGCGCGCAGCAGCGTATCGACGTCGGCCTGCGTGATCGGCGTGCCGTTGACGGTCGCGACCGTCTCCGCCGTCTGCGCGTGGACCGGGCCACTCAGTGCGCCGGCCAGCGCGACGATCGTCAACAGGCGATTCGGGATCGTTTTCTTCTTCATCGTTGGGTCGCTTCAAGCATAAGAAACGCGGCAGGGACCGCCGCGCTCGTTCATCGTGCACGCCCGCACAACGTCCGCGGGAGCCGCCGCCATTGTGCACGGAACCGCATTTCCACGTCGGGAGGTTCGGCAAGCGGGTCCGGCACGGCGCGGCGCGCAGGGTGCCCGCGGTGCATTGCATGCGCATTGCGCAACAATCCCGCGAAAATACTCACGATTGCTTTCACGACTTCGCGAGTACGGCCGCTGCCCGACGCGGCTGCACGTTCGGCGTCTTCAGCACCTTCAGCCTGTCAGGGCGTCCACCGGTACACGGTGATGCTGTTCCCCTTCACGTTGTTCTTCATCACCACGTACTCGCCGTTGAACCGGCGGTACGCGCGGATGCTGTACATCGCATCGATCGCGCTGCTGGTGTCGACCGTCGCGGGGTTCGCATTGACCAGCGTCGTGTCGAGATTGCCGGTGGTGAGGTTGAACGCGTCGACGTTCGGCCACAGCGGCCCGCTGCTGCTGAACCAGTAGCCGACGAACAGATGGTTGCCCGCCGCGTCGATCGATTTCGCGCCGCTGTGCGGCAGCGTGATCACCGGGTCGGGCTTCGTCGTGTTGCCCGCGCGCCAGCCGTGATACACCTCGATGCGCGTGCCGATCGACGTCCAGTCGTTGCTGCCGACCGCGCCCTGCGCAAGCACCATCGTGTCGCTGTCCGCGAGATAGACGATGCGCGTCAGCGGCACGATGCTGGCCGGAATGCGGGTCGCGACGCCCGGCCCCCACGACGGCTTGCCGTTCGCGTCGAAGCCGGTCAGCGGGTAATGCGTGATCGCGCCGGTCTTGTCGAGGCCGGCCCATACGCCGCCCTGGCTGTCGAGGCTGAAGCCGCCCGTCACGCGCTGCGTGGTATTGAATGCGGGGCCGGGAATCGAGCCGTCCGGAATCGCGACGTAACCGTTCGCCGCGTTGAAGTGATAGAAGTAGAAGACCGGCGGGTTCTGGCCGGCCGCGACGAGAATCCGGTTCGCGCCGACCGACGTGAGCAGCCCGAAGTGTTCGTCGCGCTGCGTATCGTTCATGTTGATGCGCGGGTCCGACGGATACGTGAACGGATCGACGGTGTTCGCGACGAACTTGCCGCCCGCGCTGCCGCTGTAGATATGCGTGGCGCCGTAGAACAGCGCGCCGTCCGTGACCGGGTCCGGCGCGGCAATGCCTTCGAAGTTCAGCGACTGCAGCGTCCAGCGCAGATTGCCGTTGCTGCCGTACGCATGAATGTCGGTCGCGC
Organism: Burkholderia sp. E168m23; assembly: GCF_016586125.1. Lineage (NCBI taxonomy): Bacteria > Pseudomonadati > Pseudomonadota > Betaproteobacteria > Burkholderiales > Burkholderiaceae > Burkholderia > Burkholderia sp. E168m23. The sequence continues at coordinate 4,000 of NZ_BCPP01000305.1, read as the reverse complement.
CGTTGCGGCCGAGATCCCAGCTGCCGCCCCACGGGTTGTTGAGCACATAGAGGTTGCCGCCGGTGTCCTTGCCGATCCCGACGATGCGCGTGAAGCGTTGCGGGCCGACCTGCCCCTTGATGCCCGTCGTCGTGTCGAGATAGCCGCCGCGCACGCCGAACGTGCCGGCCAGTGCCGGCCGGCCCGAGATCGAATAGCGCTTGATGTTCTGGTCGGGCCCTTCGTCGCCCACCAGCAGTTGCCCGGCCGCCGCATCGACATACAGCGCCGACGGATGCGAGCCGGCCGGCATCCGGATCGTATCGAGCAGCGCGCCGGTCGGGCTGAAGCCGACGATCGAGCCGGCACTTTTCTGCGCGACCCACACGTTGCCCGCGCCGTCCACCGCGAGCGCACCCGGCGCCGACACGGCGATATCCCGCTGCCACACGCCATCGGTCGTGAACACGCGCACGCGATTGCCGTAGAAGTCGCTCGCATAGAGCAGCGAGCCGGCCGTCGCGAGCCCGGTGACGACGTCGATGCGCGGCTGGTTGGTCGCCGCGCTGATCTGGATCACGCGGTCGCGAACCTTCGTCGCGCGGTTGTAGCGCCCCACCGCACCGCTGCCGTACGTCTTGCCGGGCTGCAGCGCGACGAACAGCGACGTCGCGTTGCCCGTGATCGCGCTGCCCTGGAATTCCGAATGCGCGCCGATCGAGCCGATGCTCTTGCCGTTCTGGTAGATCGCGACGCCGCCTTCATCCTCGTCCCACATCGACGCCGTGTAGATCACGCCTTCGGGGGCTACCCACATCGCGCGCGCGACGTTGCCGACGTGCGCGGCGAGCGTGCCGTACGTGTTCGCGATCCAGTCGGTGGTGTTGGCTGCGTGAGCAGAGGGCGCAAATGCGGCGATCGCCGCGGCAACGAGCGCGGCCTGGATGCGTTTTCTGGCGACCATGACGGATGCTCTCCTGAACAGGGTAGTCATTCACATGAGGGATCGGCCGGCCAGATGGCTTGAAGCCCGCGAGATGTCAATTCTTCCCCGAATCATCCGGCGCAGTCGGTATGACATACGGCATGCATTCGATAATGCGCAGGGCGAGAATAGCGTTATATAAATCGAAAAAAATTGCGAATCGCCCGCGCTTTTGGCGAGCGCCCGCCGCGCGTCAGTGAATGGTCACTTACGCGCCGGATCGGGAATCGGGAAAATCAGGCGGGCGCCTGCCGGAATATCGCCGCCGATTCGACGTCGATCAATTGAAACGGCGAATGCCATTTCGGAAACATCGGGAAAAGCCACTGCCCCAAAACACATCGCCGGCCTGAATCCGCATCGAATCCGGGCCGGCGAATGTCATTTGCCGCGGGTCGGGCAACGCGACGTTGCACTGCCGCATTTGCCACGCATCATGCCGACGTTTCCCGCACCTTCACCTCGGCTACGCGCGCATCGTCCGAATCGTCGTCGTCGCGCGGCGCGTCGAGCTGCCCTTCCCACTTCGCGACCACGGCCGCGGCGATCGAATTGCCGACGGCATTGGTGGCCGAGCGCCCCATGTCGAGGAACATGTCGACGCCCATGATCAGCAGCAAGCCGGCTTCGGGCAGGTTGAACTGGTTGAGCGTCGCCGCGATCACGACCAGCGACGCGCGCGGCACGCCGGCCATTCCCTTCGACGTCACCATCAGCATCAGCAACATCGTGATCTGCGTGCCGAGCGGCAGATGGATGCCGTATACCTGCGCGATGAACAGCACCGCGAACGTGCAGTACATCATCGAGCCGTCGAGATTGAACGAATAGCCGATCGGCAGCACGAAGCTCGAGATCTTGCGGTTCACGCCGAAGCGATCGAGCGCGTCCAGCAGCTTCGGATACGCGGCCTCGGAGCTGGCCGTCGCGAACGACAGCAGGAACGGCTCGCGGATCAGCCGGATCAGCGTGAACGCGCGCTTGCCGAGGAACGTCACGCCGGCCAGCGTCAGCACGGCCCATAGCAGCGCCAGCGCCAGATAGAAGCTCGCCATGAACTTCGCGAACGTGAGCAGGATGCCGAGCCCTTCGGTCGTGATCGTCGACGCGAGCGCCGCGAACACCGCGACCGGCGCGAACCCCATCACCGCCCCCGTGACCTTCAGCATCACCTGCGCGAGATCGTCGATCACGCCGGTCAGGCGCTTGCCCGATTCGCCGAGCGCGGACAGCGCGGTGCCGAAGAAGATCGAGAACACGACGATCTGCAGGATTTCGTTGTTCGCCATCGCCTCGGCGATCGACTTCGGCACCAGGTGCACCACGAAATCCTTCAGCGTGAACGCGCCCGTCTTCAGATTGAGCGCCGCATCGGACGGCGGCAGTGGCAGGCTCAGGTGGCTGCCCGGCTGCAGGAGCGTCGCGGTCAGCAGACCGAGCAGCAGCGACGTGAACGACGCGATGAAGAACCAGCCGAACGCCTTGACGCCCACGCGGCCCACCGCGCCGCCGTCGCCCATCTGCGCGATGCCGACGGTCAGCGTCGCGAACACCAGCGGCGCGATGATCATCTTGATCAGGCGCAGGAATACATCGGACAGCAACGACACGTAGCCGGCGACTTCCTTCGCCATCTTCGGGTCGGGAAACGCGCTATGGCAGGCGTAACCCACGGCGATACCAAGCATCATCGCGACAACGATGTACTTGGTAATGTTGTGCTTCTTCTTCATTAGTGATCCAAATTACAAGGCGTATGTTGCTGACGGCGGGTCAATCATTCGCGTCCGGCTGCGAATTGAAACCTGTGTCTCCATGCGGGTACCTGTCCGCGTCGGGCGGTCGCCAGGGCGGACAAGGGGGGGCATTCTAACGCAAATGGTGCACCGGCTTTCAAATGTGAAAGCCCCGCGAGTTGATTTGCGTCCTGATGTCGTCGGGAAACGGCCGGTGTCGCGGTCCGGCCGGCTTCCGGTGCGGCCGGATGTCGGGGAATGTCAGCGGATCAGGTAGGACGCAGCTTGCCCGGAAAGGCACGGCGGGCGGGCGAATGCGTCAACGCGGCGCGCCGGCCATGTCGGGCGTCAGGCAACCAGTACGCAGGTGCGGAAGAAATCGCCAAGCGCGGCGGCCGTCCGTTCCATGTCGACGGACGTGCCGAGGCTGCGGTCGAGCCACAGGCCGTTGAACATCGCGAAGACGATGTTCGTCGTGCCTGCCGGATCCAGCGATGGCCTGACCCAGCCTTCGGCCTGGCCGCTTGCCAGCAAGCCCGCGAGATCCGCGCGCATCTTCCGGTCGAGCCCGACGATATCGGGGCGGCGCTCGGCATCGCGCGCGAGTTCGAGCCAGCTGTCGACACCCAGGCCGTCATCGCCCTGCGCCAGCATCCCGGTCAGTTCGTCGGCCGTGATGTTGGCCAGCCAACGCAGCCCGTCCTTGCTGAGGATGCGATCGAAGTCCTGCGTATAACGCTCGACCTCGACCGCGATGATCGCGTCGATCATCTCGCGCTTGTCGGCGAAATACCGGAACACCGCGCCCGCGCTCATGTCGGCCGCCGCACAGATATCTTCCGTACGCGCGCCGTGGAACCCCTTGGCCTTGAAGACCCGGGCGGCCGCGGTGAGGATCTGCTCGCGGCGTTGCTGGTGAAGGTTTTCGTTTCGTGTGCGCGCCATGCTTCCCGAAATAACCGGACTAAATCGTCGCATTATAGGGAAGGTACCTGTCGGGATCAAATCCGGCGGCGCCGTTTCAGGTCGCGGTCCCGCGAGAGATCGCCACGCCCGGGACCGCACGATTCAGCGATCGCGACACATTCTCACAAAGATGCGCAGACCTCGACACTACGGCACGTAAACGATCTGTAATATTTGGAAATGATTCGTATCGACGCCGTGCGCCGGCGTCAACGCGCAATCCCGGGCCGGAAACGCGGCACCGCGTTCGCGCCATGGTTTCCATCAGGTCGGGCCCGTCATTTCATCAGTATTCCTCTGAAATGATGGATCGACAAAAAAGCGGCATCGTGAT
>NZ_BCPP01000304.1:0-7018 GCF_016586125.1 Burkholderia sp. E168m23 | reverse complement strand
GAGGAAGCCGAGTCGCTGTGCGACCGCATCGCGATGCTGCGCCGCGGTGAAGTCGTCGCGCTGGATCGCACCGACGCGCTGCTGCGCCGCTTCGCGGGCCTGCAGCTGTACCTGCGGCTCGCGACCGGCGCGCTGCCGGCCGAGCTGCGCGGGCTGGAGACCGACCCGGCCGCACGCGCGCCGGGCGAGCACCTGCTGCGCCTCGCGAGCTACGACGAGGTCGAACGCATCCTCGCGCAATGCCGCGCGGCCGGCTGCACGTTCGACGAGATCGAGGTCCGCAAGGCCGACCTCGAGGATGTGTTCGTCCAGGTGATGAACGGAGCCGAGGTGATCGAGGGTCTGGCATGAATCAACACTCCCCACGCGAACTGCGTTCGCTGACGTCCGAGGGGACGGCCCGGCCCGTGCCGGGCAGCGGGTTTCGCACGCTGTTCTACAAGGAACTGCTGCGTTTCTGGAAGGTGTCGTTCCAGACGGTGCTCGCGCCGATCGTCACGGCGTTGCTGTATCTGACGATCTTCGGCCACGCGCTGTCGGGCCGCGTCGAGGTGTATCCGGGCGTCGAGTACGTGAGCTTTCTCGTGCCGGGCCTCGTGATGATGAGCGTGCTGCAGAACGCGTTCGCGAACAGCTCGTCGTCGCTGATCCAGTCGAAGATCACCGGCAACCTCGTGTTCATGCTGCTGCCGCCGCTGTCGTACCGCGACATCTTCGGCGCGTACGTGCTCGCGTCCGTCGTGCGGGGGCTCGCGGTCGGCACCGGCGTGTTCGTCGTGACGATCTGGTTTATCCCGATGCACTTCGCGGCGCCGCTGTTCATCATTGCGTTCGCGCTGCTCGGCTCGGCGATCCTCGGCACGCTCGGCCTGATCGCCGGGATCTGGGCCGAGAAGTTCGACCAGCTCGCCGCGTTCCAGAACTTCCTGATCATGCCGCTGACGTTCCTGTCCGGCGTGTTCTATTCGACGCATTCGCTGCCGCCCGTGTGGCGCGAAGTGTCGCGTCTCAACCCGTTTTTCTACATGATCGACGGCTTCCGTTTCGGGTTCTTCGGCGCGTCCGACATCAACCCGTTCGCGAGCCTCGCGATCGTCACCGGTTTCTTCGTGCTGCTCGCGCTGATCGCGATGCGGCTGCTCGCGACCGGCTACAAACTGCGTCATTGATATCGACAGCCCGCGGCCGCCCCGGGGCGGCGCGCGCCGACAGGAGCCTTACACCATGTTGCCGACTCCCGAACAGGTCAAGCAATACATCGCCGGCGGTCTCGCCTGCACGCATCTGGAAGTCGAAGGCGACGGCCAGCATTTCTTCGCGACGATCGTGTCGGCGGCCTTCGAAGGCAAGCGGCCGATCCAGCGGCACCAGCTCGTCTATGCGGCGCTCGGCGATCGCATGAAGCAGGAAATTCACGCGCTCAGCATGAAGACGCTGACGCCCGCCGAATGGCAGAACGCATAAACGGAAATCACTGAGTGCAAGTCACCGTCAACGAGCGCGACGCCGTCCAGAGCGTCGCCACGGCACACCCGGCCGCCAACGGGGAATCGCAGGGACAGGGGATGGACAAGCTCGCGATCGAAGGCGGTAACCGCCTGTCGGGCGAGATCGTCGTGTCGGGCGCGAAGAACGCCGCGCTGCCGATCCTGTGCGCGGGGCTGCTCACCGCCGATCCGGTCGATCTCGACAACGTGCCGAACCTGAAGGACGTGCGCACGACGCTGAAGGTGCTGAACCAGATGGGGGTGAAGAGCGAGACCGACGGCTGCCGCGTGCAGCTCGACGCGTCGCGCGTCGACAACCTCGTCGCGCCGTACGAGCTCGTGAAGACGATGCGCGCGTCGATCCTCGTGCTCGGGCCGCTGCTCGCGCGCTTCGGCGAGGCGAAGGTGTCGCTGCCGGGCGGCTGCGCGATCGGCGCGCGACCGGTCGACCAGCACATCAAGGGCCTGCAGGCGATGGGCGCGGAGATCAGCATCGAGCACGGCTTCATCGAAGCGCGCGCGAAGCGCCTGAAAGGCGCGCGCATCGTGACCGACATGATCACGGTGACGGGGACCGAAAACCTGCTGATGGCCGCGACGCTCGCCGACGGCGAGACGGTGATCGAAAACGCCGCGCGCGAGCCGGAAGTGAGCGATCTCGCACACTTGCTGGTCGCGATGGGCGCGAAAATCGATGGCATCGGCACCGATCGCCTCGTGATCCAGGGCGTCGAGCGGCTGCACGGCGCGCGTCATTCGGTGATCCCCGACCGTATCGAGGCCGGCACGTTCCTGTGCGCGGTCGCGGCGGCCGGCGGCGACGTGATGCTGACGGGCGTGCGCCCGCACATCCTCGACGCGGTGATCGACAAGCTGCGCGAAGCCGGCGTGTCGATCGAGGAAGGCGACAGCTGGCTGCGCGTGAAGATGGACCGCCGCCCGTCGGCGGTGACGATCCGCACGTCGGAATATCCGGCGTTCCCGACCGACATGCAGGCGCAGTTCATGGCCCTCAATACGGTCGCGACGGGCACCGCGCAGGTCGTCGAAACCATTTTCGAGAACCGCTTCATGCACGTGCAGGAGCTGAACCGGCTCGGCGCGAACATCACGATCGACGGCAACACGGCGCTCGTAACCGGCGTCGACAAGCTGTCCGGCGCGAACGTGATGGCGACCGACCTGCGTGCGTCGGCGAGCCTCGTGATCGCCGGTCTGCGCGCCGACGGCGAAACGCTCGTCGACCGCATCTATCACCTGGACCGCGGCTACGACCGCATGGAAGCCAAACTGACCGCCGTCGGCGCGAACGTGCGCCGCCTTTCCGGGAGCCAAGCATGACCGCGCCGCTGACCCTCGCCCTGTCGAAGGGCCGGATTTTCGAGGAAACCCTGCCGCTGTTGGCAGCCGCCGGCGTGCAGGTGGCCGAGGACCCGGAAACGTCGCGCAAGCTGATCCTGCCGACCACCGATCCGAACCTGCGCGTGATCATCGTGCGCGCGAGCGACGTGCCGACCTACGTGGAATACGGCGCGGCCGATTTCGGCGTGGCCGGCAAGGACGTGCTGGTCGAGCACGGCGGCTCGGGCCTGTACCAGCCGATCGATCTGAACATTGCGCGCTGCCGGATGTCGGTGGCCGTGCCGGCCGGCTTCGACTACGCGAATGCGGTGCGCCAGGGCGCGCGCCTGCGGGTCGCGACGAAATACGTCGAAACGGCGCGCGAACACTTTGCCGCGAAGGGCGTGCACGTCGACCTGATCAAGCTGTACGGCTCGATGGAGCTCGCGCCGCTGGTCGGGCTGGCCGACGCGATCGTCGACCTCGTCAGCTCGGGCGGCACGCTGAAGGCGAACAATCTGGTCGAGGTCGAGGAGATCATGGCGATCTCGTCGCGCCTCGTCGTGAACCAGGCCGCGCTGAAACTGAAGCGCGCGGCGCTCAAGCCGATCCTCGACGCGTTCGAACGCGCGTCGCAGAATGGCGGTTGAGCGCATCACCGTAACGGAACTCCCATGTCCATCACCATCCGCAAGCTCGATTCGACGAACGAAGGCTTCGGCGCCGCGCTGCGCGCCGTGCTCGCGTTCGAGGCGAGCGAAGACGAAGCGATCGAGCAATCGGTCGCGAAGATCCTCGCCGACGTGAAGTCGCGCGGCGACGCCGCGGTGCTCGAGTACACGAACCGTTTCGACCGGCTGAGCGCGAACAGCGTCGCCGCGCTCGAACTGCCGCAGGACGCGCTGCAGACGGCGCTCGACGGCCTCGCGCCGAAGGCGCGCGCGGCGCTGGAAGCGGCCGCGGCGCGGGTGCGCGCGTACCACGAGAAGCAGAAGATCGAATGCGGCACGCATAGCTGGCAGTACACGGAAAGCGACGGCACGGTGCTCGGCCAGAAGGTCACGCCGCTTGACCGCGTCGGCCTGTACGTGCCGGGCGGCAAGGCCGCGTATCCGTCGTCGGTGCTGATGAACGCGATTCCGGCGCGCGTCGCGGGCGTCGGCGAGATCGTGATGGTCGTGCCGACCCCGGACGGCGTGAAGAACGACCTCGTGCTGGCGGCGGCGCTGCTCGGCGGCGTCGATCGCGTGTTCACGATCGGCGGCGCGCAGGCGGTCGGCGCGCTCGCGTACGGCACCGAGACGGTGCCGGCCGTCGACAAGATCTGCGGCCCCGGCAACGCGTACGTCGCGTCGGCGAAGCGCCGCGTGTTCGGCACGGTCGGCATCGACATGATCGCCGGGCCGTCGGAAATCCTCGTGCTGTGCGACGGGACGACCGATCCGAACTGGGTCGCGATGGACCTGTTCTCGCAGGCCGAGCACGACGAACTCGCGCAGTCGATCCTGCTGTGCCCGGACGCTGCATTCCTCGATCGCGTCGAGAAGGCGATCGGCGAGCTGCTGCCGACGATGCCGCGCCAGGACGTGATCCGCGCGTCGCTCGAAGGCCGCGGCGCGCTGATCAAGGTGTGCGACATGGCCGAGGCATGCCGGATCGCGAACGACATCGCGCCGGAACACCTCGAAATCTCGGCGCTGGAGCCGCAGCAATGGGGCCAGCAGATCCGCCACGCGGGCGCGATCTTCCTCGGCCGCTATACGAGCGAGAGCCTCGGCGACTACTGCGCGGGCCCGAACCACGTGCTGCCGACGTCGCGCACCGCGCGTTTCTCGTCGCCGCTCGGCGTGTACGACTTCATCAAGCGCTCGAGCCTGATCGAGGTCAGCGCGGAAGGCGCGCAGACGCTCGGCGAGATCGCATCCGAGCTCGCCTACGGCGAAGGGCTGCAGGCGCACGCGAGGAGCGCCGAGTTCCGGATGAAGGGCTGACCGCGCATCGTGCGCGGGGCCGGGCGGGCGCCGAGGCGCCGGCACCGGCGGCACCCGGAGCGGGGCAGGAGACGAGCGCAGGGCGGCAGCCGCCGCCTTGCCGACCCATTTGACGCCGGCGCGACGCACGCCGGCTTGAGACCATGACGACGCCACAAGACATCATCCGCCGCGACGTGCTCGCGATGACCAGCTATCCGGTGCCGGACGCGAGCGGGTTCGTGAAGCTCGACGCGATGGAGAACCCGTACCCGCTGCCGGCGCCGCTCGCCGCGGCGCTCGGCGAGCGGCTCGCGCAGGTCGCGCTGAACCGCTACCCGGCGCCGCGCCCGGCCGCGCTGCTCGACAAGCTGCGCCACGCGATGCGCGTGCCGGCCGGCTGCGACGTGCTGCTCGGCAACGGTTCCGACGAAATCATCAGCATGATCTCGGTCGCGTGCGCGCAGCCGGGCGCGAAGGTGCTCGCACCGGTGCCGGGCTTCGTGATGTACGAACTCTCGGCGAAGTTCGCGCAGCTCGAATTCGTCGGCGTGCCGCTGAAGGCGGACCTGACGCTCGACGTCGACGCGATGCTCGCGGCGATCGCCGAGCACCGGCCGGCGATCGTCTATCTCGCGTACCCGAACAACCCGACCGGCACGCTGTACGACGATGCCGACGTCGAGCGGATCGTCGCGGCCGCGCGGCACAGCCTGATCGTGATCGACGAGGCGTACCAGCCGTTCGCCGAGCGTTCGTGGCTGCCGCGCGCCGCCGAGTTCGACAACGTCGTCGTGATGCGCACGGTGTCGAAGCTCGGCCTCGCGGGCATCCGCCTCGGCTACCTCGTCGGCTTGCCGGCGTGGCTGAACGAATTCGACAAGGTGCGCCCGCCGTACAACATCAACGTGCTGACCCAGGCGACCGCCGATTTCCTGCTCGATCACCTCGACGTGCTCGACGCGCAGGCGGCCGAATTGCGCGCGGAACGCACCCGCCTCGCGCAGGCGGTGGCCGCGCTGCCGGGCGCGACGGTGTTCCCGAGCGCCGGCAATTTCCTGCTGGTGCGCGTGCCGGACGCGGCAGCCGTGTTCGACGCGCTGCTCACCGAGCGGGTGCTGGTCAAAAACGTGAGTAAAATGCATCCATTACTGGCCGAATGCGTGCGGCTGACCGTCGGTTCTCCCGACGAAAACGCCCGCCTGCTGGCCGCCTTGAAACTCGCGCTGCCCGGTTGAGCCCAGGGCGCGGCGGCGCGCGACGATCAATCCCCATTTACATCAGACTCAATCAAGGAATTGCCATGCGTGTGGCGGAAGTCGTTCGCAATACCAGCGAAACGCAGATCCGTGTGAAGCTCGATCTCGACGGCACCGGCCGGCAGAAGCTGGCCACCGGCGTGCCGTTTCTCGACCATATGCTCGACCAGATCGCGCGACACGGTCTGGTCGATCTCGAGGTCGAAGCGCATGGCGACACGCATATCGACGATCACCACACGGTCGAGGATGTCGGCATCACGCTCGGTCAGGCCGTCGCGAAGGCGATCGGCGACCGCAAGGGCATCCGCCGCTACGGCCATTCGTACGTGCCGCTCGACGAGGCGCTGTCGCGCGTCGTGATCGATTTCTCCGGCCGGCCGGGCCTCGAATTCCACGTGCCGTTCACGCGCGCGCGGATCGGCACGTTCGACGTCGACCTGTCGATCGAATTCTTCCGCGGGTTCGTGAACCACGCGGGCGTCACGCTGCACATCGACAACCTGCGCGGAATCAACGCGCACCATCAGCTCGAGACGGTGTTCAAGGCCTTCGGCCGGGCGCTGCGCGCGGCGGTGGAGCTCGACGAGCGGGCGGCGGGGCAGATTCCGTCGACGAAAGGCAGCCTCTAACTTCCGAACGGACGACGCCAAGGACGACCTCACGGCTTCGGCGCGGCGCGCCGGCGTGCGATGGATCTGCTCAAATCGTTCATTTCGCTGCTCGCGCTGATCAACCCGGTCGGCGCGGTGCCGTTTTTCCTGAGCCTGACGGCGCAGCAGACGGACGACGAGCGGCGGCGCACGATCCGGATCGCATCGGTGTCGGTGTTCTGCGTGATGACGGTGACCGCGCTGCTCGGGCAGCAGATCATCAACTTCTTCGGCATTTCGGTCGGGTCGCTCGAAGTGGGCGGCGGGATCATCATGCTGCTGATGGCGATCAACATGCTGAACGCGCA
>NZ_BCPP01000303.1:0-7020 GCF_016586125.1 Burkholderia sp. E168m23 | reverse complement strand
ATCCGCTCGACGCCGAGGCTGACGAATGGGAAGTGGTTCGGGTCGAGCACGATCGGCAACTGCGGATGGTGATAGCCGAGCAGCAGGTCGCATTCGCCTTCGACCAGCTGCTGCACGCCTTCCGGCACGTTCACCGCATTGACGCGGGCAGTGACGTGGCCGACCTCGCTATTGAGCTGCTTGAGCCATTCGGGAAACAGCGTGAACACCAGCGTATGCGCGACGGCGAAGCGCACGACCTGGTCGCTCGCCGCGAACTGGTCGTAGCCGTTCACGAGATTGCGCGCCGCATACATGCTGCGCAGGATGTCCGCGGCGAGCCCGCGGAACATCTGGCCGGCCGGCGTCAGCGCGACCGGATTGATGCTCCGGTCCACCAGCTTCGCATCCATCCAGGTTTCAAGCGCGGCGATTCGCCTGCTGAACGCCGACTGCGTCAGGTGCCGGTGACGCGCGGCCCGGGAAAAGCTCTTGGTATCCGCAAGGCTCAGGAAATCTTCCAGCCACTTTGCTTCCATTTCGATCTTCGCTTTTTATAGTCGGGCGCCTGAAAGGCGGCGCCGTCTGCTGCACCAACGTTCTAGCGTACCGCGCATCGCGCCGCTCGGGCCGATGTTTTTTTTCGATCGGTGTCAGTCGAAATATGCATGGGCGTTGTCGGCGGGATTACGGCTGCATAGCGTTGAGGGGCCGGACCGGTTAACCGGACAGTTCATCGCGTCGGACTGTCCGGGCCCGCCTGGACGGCACTTCCCCCAAGGCCGGCTGCGCCGTGTGCGTGCCGGCCTACCCGTTCATGGTCGTTTCGGGGGCGTCGGCTCGCCGCTTTTGGTGCAGTGCAGATTGCACATCCGTGACACGTGGGAGAACTATGTTCGTCGGACGCGGCGCAGCATCGATCGTGCACGCTCGCGGCGCACCGCAAGCGCCCGGCGCGTCCGAGGTTGCACCGTTGTGGTGCGTAATGCCGCGCAGGCATGCCTGACGCGGCGCGAAAAACGGGGGGATATCGAGCAGATTGAGCAAGGCACGTTCCTTGCAAAGCATTCAGTACGCCGGTCCGGCATGCGCAATGCCGGGGAAAACGATCGATGGAGAGAAGATCGATGAAGCCATTCGATGAAATGCTGCAATCCGGCGACATGGTAAGGGCGCCTTACGCGCGCCTGAAGCAATGGCTCGACACGCAGAATCCTGCGAGCCTCGCCCAGAAGGCCCACGACGCGGAAGGCGTGTTCCGCAAGACGGGCATCACGTTCGCCGTCTACGGCGACGCGGAGGCCGCCGAGCGGCTGATTCCGTTCGACATCGTCCCGCGCATCATCTCGGGGGCGGAATGGAGCCGGCTGTCGCTCGGCATCGAGCAGCGCGTAATGGCGCTGAACGCGTTCCTCGACGACATTTACCACCGTCAGGAAATCGTGCGCGCGGGCATCGTGCCGAAGCACCTGATCGCGCACAACGACGCGTTCATCCCCGAGATGATCGATTTCCGGCCGCCCGGCAACGTTTACACGCACATCATCGGTGTCGACATCGTGCGCACCGGCGAGAACGCGTTCTACGTGCTGGAGGACAACGCGCGCACGCCGTCCGGCGTGTCGTACATGCTGGAAAACCGCGAAACGATGATGCAGCTCTTCCCCGAGCTGTTCCAGCAGGTGAAGGTGCGCCCGGTCGAAACCTATCCGCAGATGCTGCGCCAGTCGCTCGCGGCCGTGTGCCCGCCGGGCGGCAATGCCGACAACCCGACCATCGCGGTGCTCACGCCCGGCATCCACAATTCCGCGTACTACGAGCATTCGTTCCTCGCCGACCAGATGGGCGTGCACCTCGTCGAAGGCAGCGACCTGCAGGTGATCGACGGGCGCGTCGCGATGCGCACGACCGAAGGCTTCCAGCCGATCGACGTGCTGTACCGCCGCGTCGACGACGCGTTCCTCGATCCGCTGACGTTCCGCCCGGATTCGGTGCTCGGCGTGGCCGGCATCATGGACGTGTACCGCGCGGGCAACATCACGATCGCGAATGCGCCCGGCACCGGCATCGCCGACGACAAGGCGATCTACTCGTACATGCCGGAGATCGTCGAGTTCTACACGGGCCGCAAGGCGCTGCTGGAGAACGTGCCGACCTGGCGCTGCGGCGAGGCCGACAGCCTGAAGTACGTGCTCGCGCATCTCGACGAACTGGTCGTGAAGGAAGTGCACGGCTCGGGCGGCTACGGGATGCTGGTCGGGCCGTGCGCGTCGAAGGCCGAACTCGAGGCATTTTCCGCGAAGCTGCGCGCGCGTCCCGCGAACTACATCGCGCAACCGACGCTCGCGCTGTCCACGACGCCGATCCTGACCGACGCCGGCCTCGCGCCGCGCCACGTCGACCTGCGTCCGTTCGTGCTGGTGTCGGACCGGATCCGCATCACGCCGGGCGGGCTCACGCGCGTCGCGCTGCAGGAAGGGTCGCTCGTCGTCAACTCGAGCCAGGGCGGCGGCACCAAGGACACCTGGGTGCTGGCCGACTGAGCCGGGCACGACCGCGCGCGCCGGAGCCGGCGCGCGAACCGAACGAAGACGGAGTGGACACGAGATGCTTCTGGGACGTACTGCAAGCGGCCTCTACTGGATGTACCGCTATATCGAGCGCGCGGAGAACATCGCGCGCATCGTGGATGCCGGGCTGCGGATGGCGCTCACGCGCACGGCCGACGCGCCGGCCGAATGGTCGTCGGTGCTCGTCAGCTCGGGCGCCGACGACGGCTATCGGGAGAAATACGACGCGTATGCGGCCGATACCGTGACCGACTACCTGCTGCGCGACCGCGACAACCCGTCGAGCGTGCTGTCGTGCATCGAGGCCGCGCGCTCGAACGCGCGGATGGTGCGCACGGCGCTCACGCGCGAGGCGTGGGAAAGCGTGAACGGCGCGTGGCTCGCGTTGCGGCGCGCGCTGGCGCAGCCGGTGCCGGAAAGCGAGCTGCCGGCCGTGCTCGACGAAGTGAAGCGCGAAACCGCGCTGATCCTCGGCAGCTTCTACAGCACGATGCTGCGCAACGAGATCTTCGATTTCGCGCAGATCGGCGCCTTCATCGAACGCGCGGACAACACCGCGCGGATCATCGACGTGAAGTATCACCTGCTGCTGCCGTCGGTGTCGCACGTCGGCACGATCCTCGACAACTACCAATGGGAGACGATCCTGCGTTGCGTCGCCGCGCACCGTTCGTACCGCTGGGTGTACGACGTGCAGTACAAGCCGCTGAACATCGCCGACTACCTGATCCTGAACGGCCGCATGCCGCGTTCGCTGCGCTATTGCTACGGACGCGTCGTGTCGAGCCTGAACCTGCTCGCGAAGGATTACGGCGTGACACACCCGTGTCACGACACGGCCACGAAGATTCTGCAACTGCTGTCCGATACCTCGGTCGAGCGGATCTTCAAGAGCGGCCTGCACGAGTTCCTAACCGACTTCATCGGCCGCAACAACAGCCTCGGGCTCGAAATCGCCCAGGCTTACAACTTCGACTGAGACTTGCCATGCGACTCGCCATTCGACACATTTCGCGTTATCAGTTCGACGATCAAGCCAGCCATGCGCTGCAACGGCTGCGGCTGCGCCCGCAGTCGGGCCCCGGCCAGACGGTGCGCGCGTGGCAGGTCACGATCGACGGCGTCGAGCCGACGCTGTCTTACGCCGACGGGCTAGGCAACCGGATCGATCTCGTGCGCCACGATCGCGGCGCGAAGGCCGAGATCGTCGTCGTGGCGGCCGGCGTCGTCGAAACGCAGGACCGCGCGGGCATCATCGGGAATCCCGAAGGCTATGCGCCGCCGTGGATCTTCGAGCGCGAGACCGCGCTCACGAAGGCGGGCGAGACCGTGCGCGAGCTCGCTCAGGCGCTGCCGATCGAGCCGCACGGCCTCGACGCATTGCACTGGCTGATGACGGAAGTGCACGGCCGCATCGCGTACGCGCCGAACGTGGCGGCCGACGCCGCCGTCGATGCGGAAACCGCGCTGCAAAGCGGCGAGGGCACGAGCCGCGACCATGCGCACGCGTTCATCGCGGCCGCCCGCGTGCTGAAGATCCCCGCGCGCTACATCTCGGGCTACGTGCTGGCCGACAGCGCGATGCAGCGCATCGCCGACGCGAAGCAGAACGCGGGCGACATCGAGGAGGAGGAAGCGCTTGCGCTGCAGAGCGGCGACGGCATGCAGCAGGTGCTCGGCGCGTCGCATGCCGCGCAATCGCAGTCGCAGTCGCAAGGGCAGTCGCAATCCCAGGGGCAGTCGCCGGCGGCGCTCGGCGCGCAGCCGCAAGCCACGGCGCTGTCCCAGCAGCCGGCCGGCCACGCATGGGCCGAGGCCTATGTCGAAGGGCTCGGCTGGGTCGGCTTCGACCCGTTCATGAACCGTTGCCCGGACGAACGCTACGTGCGCATCGCGGTCGGCCTCGACCATCGCGACGCGCAGCCGGTGACGGGGCTCGGCGCGACGGCCGTCGGCGTCGAGATCAGCGTCGTGCAGACGCCGGAACTCGTCTGACCCGCGGCGCGCCTTCGCCGCATCCGCCATGCCGGGCCGCCGCGTCGACAGCGACGCGGCGTGCGCGGCGGCCCAACCCGACTCGAGCTCCCATGTCCATCCACGTCGCGCTGCATCACACCACCCGCTATCGCTACGACCGGCTCGTCAACCTCGGCCCGCAGGTCGTGCGGCTGCGGCCCGCGCCGCATTGCCGGACGCCGATCCTCGCGTATTCGATGACAGTCGAGCCCGCGCAACACTTCATCAACTGGCAGCAGGACCCGTTCTCGAACTATCTCGCGCGGCTCGTGTTTCCGGAGCGCACCGAGCACTTCGAGATCACGATCGATCTCGTCGCCGAGATGTCGGTGTACAACCCGTTCGACTTCTTCCTCGAAGCGAGCGCGGAGCAATACCCGTTCAGCTATGACGACGCGCTGAAGACCGAGCTCGCGCCGTATCTCGCATGCGACCCGCAGACGAGCGCCGCGCCGCTGTTTCGCGCGTATCTCGACGGCGTGGACCGCACGCCGGCGGGCACCACGAACTTCCTCGTCGCGTTGAACCAGCAGCTCCAGCGCGACATCGGCTATCTCGTGCGGATGGAGCCCGGCGTGCAGACGCCCGCGCAGACGCTCGAGCTCGCGTCCGGCTCGTGCCGCGACAGCGCGTGGCTGCTGGTGCAGCTGTGCCGCCATCTCGGCATTGCCGCGCGCTTCGTGTCGGGTTACCTGATCCAGCTCACGCCCGACGTCAAATCGCTCGACGGTCCGAGCGGCACGTCGGTCGATTTCACCGACCTGCACGCGTGGTGCGAGGTCTATCTGCCGGGCGCCGGCTGGATCGGCTTCGACCCGACGTCCGGCCTGCTCGCCGGCGAAGGGCATATTCCGCTCGCGTGCACGCCGCAGCCGACCAGCGCCGCGCCGGTCGAGGGGCTGATCGACGAGTGCGAGGTGTCGTTCGAGCACGAGATGAGCGTGACGCGCGTGTACGAATCGCCGCGCGTGACGAAGCCGTATACGGAATCGCAGTGGGACGCCGTGCTGGCGCTCGGCACGCAGGTCGACGGCGCGCTGGCCGCCGGCGACGTGCGGCTCACGCAGGGCGGCGAGCCGACCTTCGTATCGATCGACGATCGCGACGGCGCCGAGTGGAACACCGATGCCCTCGGCCCGACCAAGCGCGGCTATGCGACCGAACTCGTGCAGCGGCTGCGCGCCGAATACGGCGACGGCGGCTTCCTGCATTTCGGGCAGGGCAAGTGGTACCCGGGCGAGCAACTGCCGCGTTGGGCGCTGTCGATCTTCTGGCGCGCGGACGGCCAGCCCGTGTGGCGTGATCCGTCGCTGTTCGCCGACGAGCGCGATCCGTCCGCGTACACGACCGGCGACGCGAAGCGCTTCATCGATGCGCTCGCCGCGCGGCTGAACCTGACCGGCGAATTCATCCAGCCCGGCTACGAGGACGTCTGGTACTACCTGTGGCGCGAGCGCCGGCTGCCCGTCAACGTCGATCCGTTCGACGCGCGCCTCGACGACGAGCTCGAACGCGCGCGGCTGCGCAAGGTGTTCGAGCAGCAGCTCGACAGCGTGGTCGGTTACGTGCT
The DNA here is from genome assembly GCF_016586125.1 of Burkholderia sp. E168m23. Lineage (NCBI taxonomy): Bacteria > Pseudomonadati > Pseudomonadota > Betaproteobacteria > Burkholderiales > Burkholderiaceae > Burkholderia > Burkholderia sp. E168m23. The sequence continues at coordinate 885 of NZ_BCPP01000303.1, read as the reverse complement.
GCCGGTCAAGCGCACGGACGACACGCCCGGCCTCGACGGGCCGCGCTGGCAAACGGGCCCGTGGTTCTTCCGCGACGAGCGGATGTACCTCGTGCCGGGCGATTCGCCGATGGGCTATCGGCTGCCGCTCGATTCGCTGCCGTGGGCGGCCCGCGGCGACCATCCGTATCTCGTCGAACGCGATCCGTTCGCGCCGCGCGACGCGTTGCCGGACGCCGCTGCCATGCGTGCCCGCTACGCGGGCCCGGCCGATGCGCCGCGCTATCTGTCCGGCGTGCATCGCGAAGCGTCCGCGCAGACCGTGATGCAGTGGCGCGACGATGGCACCGCCACGCGCGGCCGACCGGGCGCCGTGGACCCGCATCGCCGCCCCGAGCGCTTCGAATCGGCCGCGTGGATCACGCGCACCGCGCTGTGCGTCGAAGTGCGCAACGGCATCCTGTACCTGTTCATGCCGCCGCTTGCCGCGCTCGAGGATTATCTGGAGCTGCTCGGCGCGATCGAGCTGACCGCGCAGGCGCTCGGGGTGAAGCTCGTGCTCGAAGGCTATCCGCCGCCGCGCGACGCACGGCTGAAGCTGCTGCAGGTGACGCCCGACCCTGGCGTGATCGAGGTGAACATCCATCCGGCCGCGAGCTTCGACGAACTCGTCGACCACACCGAATTCCTGTACGACGCCGCGTGGCAGTCGCGGCTGTGCAGCGAGAAGTTCATGGTCGACGGGCGGCACGTGGGCACGGGCGGCGGCAACCACTTCGTGCTCGGCGGCGCGACGCCGGCCGACAGCCCGTTCCTGCGCCGCCCCGATCTGCTCGCGAGCCTGATCGCGTACTGGCACAACCATCCGTCGCTGTCGTACCTGTTCTCGGGGCTGTTCATCGGGCC
>NZ_BCPP01000302.1:0-7024 GCF_016586125.1 Burkholderia sp. E168m23 | reverse complement strand
CGCCTGCGGCACGCGTGCGTATCCCGCGTCGACGATTTCGCCATCGGCGAGTCCGCTGAACGGAAGGAATGCGAACGGGCTGACTTCCGCACCGCCGAGCCCGAGCGCCGCGACGACGTGCAGCGAGAACAGATGGCCCCCATGCGGCCAGAACGCGTCGCGCTGCCAGCCGCGCGACACGAAGTGATCGACGATCTGCAGATAGCCCGGCAACCCGTAGCTGTGCACGGGATCGAACACCAGCACGTCGCGGTCGGCACGCAGGCCGCCGTAGCGGTCGAGCAGCTTCGCTTCCGCGAGCGAAAACAGCGCTTCGCCTGCTGCGATCGGCGGTGCGTATCGCGTGGCGATGTCTGCCTGGAGCGGCAGGTCGAGCGGATCGCAGATGTCCTCGAACCACCAGAGGCCGAACGGCGCGAGCATGTTGGCCGCCTCGCGGGCGGTCGTCGCGTCGTACGTGTTCATCGCGTCGACCGCGAGATGCGAAGGGCCTGCGAGCTGTGCGGCAGCGGCTTCGATGCGGCGCCGGTCCTGCTCGAAATCCGCGCCGCCGATCTTGATCTTCGCGTGCGTGTAGCCGAGATCGACGATCCGGCGCATCTCGTCCGACAGGCGCGCGAGGTCGTCATGCGGGTAGCGGTAGCCGCCGCCCGCGTACACGCGCACGCGCGGCGCCGCCGTGCGTTGGAGGCGCTCGGCGAGCAAGCGATGCAGCGGCAGATCGGCGATCTTCGCGGCGGCGTCCCAGATCGCCATGTCCAGCGTGCCGACCGCAACGCAGCGCTCGCCGTGCCCGCCCGGCTTCTCGCTGGCCATCATCGCGCGCCAGGCGCGGAACGGGTCGAGGTTCGCGCCGGCTTCGTCGGCGAGCGTATCGGCGGCGGCGAGCAGACGCGGCGCGAACCGTTCGCGGATCAGGCCGCCCTGCGCGAAGCGGCCGATCGACGCGTAGCCGTAGCCCGTCACCGGGCGGCCGTCGCGCACGACGTCGGTGACGACCGCGACGACGCTCGTGGTCAGGCCGCCGGAGGCAATCGCCGGATCGGCATAGCGGGATACGGGAATCGCGCGTTCGTGGACCGCGGTGATACGCATGGTCGAGGCTCCGGAGGGGCGTCCGGCGCAGGCGGGAGGTTCGTGCGCTGCAGCGGAAACGGTGGGCGGATCGCTGCATCTTAGGGGTTTGCGCGACAGCGTGCAGGGCCGGCGGCGAGCGTTATCGCGTCGTCGTCAGCGCACAACCCGGCGTCGCATTCGTCACGGGTTGCGGTCGGATAGCGGGCGCGGGTGCGCGCGCCGAGCCTGTGAGCCCGCTCGGCGCACCGCTTCCCAACCGAGTCAAGTTGGGTCGAGCCGGAGTCCGCGGTTGCCGTCACGGTTTCGGGAACCGGGAAGATATGTGGCGCGTGGGTTGAGTCGAATCGACCGACCCGTCAGGCAAAGACGAAGTACTTGCGCACCGTCTCCACCACCTCCCACGTCCCCTTCATGCCGGGTTCGATCACGAACACGTCGCCAGCTTTCAAGTGCTGCGGCTCCTCGCCTTCCGGCGTGATGATGCAGTAGCCATCGAGGAAGTGGCAGTACTCCCATTTTTCGTAATTCACCTCGAACTTGCCCGGCGTGCAGATCCAGGTACCCATGATCTTGCTGCCGTCCTTCGAGACGTACGCGTTGAGGTTCACGGTGTGCGGATCGCCGCCAATGCGTTTCCACTTGGTCGCGTCAAGGACAGGCGTCGGGCAGGTTTTGCGCAGAACGGTGATGAAATCGGACATGTCGGCTCCAGACTAACGATCGTATGAGAGACCTGTCACGTTAGTTCGAAAGCTTTACCCGAGCTTGCATGCTTCCGACGCCGACTCGTCTATTTTCGACATGGGCTGGCGTGTAAGCGCGCCGCCATCGCGTTTGTAGTCGGGCCTCGGCACCGCAGCGCCGCTCTCGTTACTGCCGACTTGCTGGCGCGTAGCCGGCGCATCGCGCGGGTGCGTGCACCCCGAGCGCGAAGCCCGTTTGCCGGCTGCTTCAACGCATCACTTGTAACATCACGACCAAACCCTGTACAATCACCCGTTCTGCGGGCGTCGTATAATGGCCATTACCTCAGCTTCCCAAGCTGATGACGTGGGTTCGATTCCCATCGCCCGCTCCACCTTCCGGCTGCACAACAGCTTGCGCATGAGCCGCCTCGTCGAAGGCGGCTTTTTTTGTACCATGCGCCGAATCGCCCGGCAGCACTGCTGCGCAACGGGTCCTCGCCCGAACCGAGCCTTTCTCTGTACCGATGATGCACGACGATCCGAACGAAGCCGGCCTGCCGCCGCACGACGACGCCATTCCCGACGAAGCCGACCAAGCTGGCGAAGGCGCCGACGAAGTCAACCCGCTGCACCACCGCCGCATCCGCAGCTTCGTGACGCGTGCCGGCCGCGTGTCGACCGGCCAGCGCCGCGCGCTCGACGAATTCGGCCCGCGCTTCGTGGTCCCGTATGCGCCGGAGATGCCCGACTGGGACGCGATCTTCGGCCGCAGCGCGCCGCGCATCCTCGAGATCGGTTTCGGGATGGGCGCGTCGACCGCGGAAATCGCCGCGCACCGCCCGGGTGACGATTTCCTCGGCGTCGAGGTGCACGAGCCGGGCGTCGGCGCGCTGCTGAAGCTGATCGGCGAGCAGGGTCTGTCGAACATCCGCATCATCCAGCACGACGCGGTCGAGGTGCTCGAGCACATGATCGCGCCGGCAAGCCTCGACGGCGTGCATATCTTCTTCCCCGATCCGTGGCACAAGGCGCGTCACCACAAGCGCCGGCTGATCCAGCCGCCGCTCGTCGCGCATCTCGCGTCGCGCCTGAAGCCCGGCGCGTACCTGCACTGCGCGACTGACTGGCAGAACTACGCGGAGCAGATGCTGGAAGTGCTCGGCGCGGAACCGACGCTCGAAAACACGGCTGCCGACTACGCGCCGCGCCCGGACTACCGCCCGGTGACGAAATTCGAACGGCGCGGGCTGCGGCTCGGCCACGGCGTGTGGGACCTGGTGTTCCGCAAGCGAGCAGACTAAGCGCGCCCCCGCCCCGCGCAGAATAAAGAAAGCCCGACCGGCATCTCACGCCGGTCGGGCTTTTTTCATGGAGCGGCGCATCGCGCCGCTCGCCAACTTCACGCCCAGTTCAACCATCCGCTGTAACCGACCAACAACACGAACAACCCGAACGCGATCCGGTACCACGCAAATACCGTGAAATCGTGCGTCGCGACGTAGCGCAGCAGCCAGCGCACGCACACGAACGCGCTGACGAACGCCGCGACGAGCCCGAGCGCGAACAGCCCGAGCGAATCGACGGTGAACGCCTGCCAGTCCTTCACGGTTTCATAGAGCGTCGCGCCGAAGATGATCGGAATCGCGAGAAAGAACGAGAATTCGGTGGCCACGCGACGGTCGAGCCCGAACAGCATCCCGCCGATGATCGTCGAGCCCGAGCGCGACATACCGGGCACCAGCGCGAAGCACTGCGCGATCCCGACCTTGAGCGCGTCGAGCGGCGTCAGCGCATCGACCGACATCACGCGCGGCGGCTCGCTGCGTTCGCGCTGCCGCGCCTCGGCCCACAGGATGATCGCGCCGCCCACGACGAGCGCGAACGCGACGGGCACCGGCGAGAACAGCACGGCCTTGATCTTCTTCTCGAACAGGAGACCGAGCGCGATCGCGGGAATCGTCGCGATCACGACGTTCAGCGTGAAGCGTTGCGCATCGGGCCGGCTCGGCAGCCCGGACACGACGGACACGATCCGTTGCCGGTATTCCCAGCAGACCGCGAGGATCGCGCCGAACTGGATCACGACGTCGAACGTCTTCGCGTGCGAATCGTTGAAATTCAGGAAGCTGCCCGCGACGATCAGGTGACCGGTGCTCGACACCGGCAGGAATTCCGTCAGCCCCTCGACGACGCCGAGGATCAATGCCTTGCAGATCAGGATCCAGTCCATCCGTGGCCCAACTCCGAAATGGTCGAAAGAAAAGGCCACTCTTGCGCGCGCGGCCCGCCCGGCCGTGCGCGCCCCGTCGTCACTTTTCGACGATCGCCACGCGTATGCCGTTTGTAAGGATCGTAATTGTACCGGGTTCGTAGTTCACCCCGGCAAATTGCAGTTGTTCCGGCTTGAACGTGTAGATCGGGTAGTTGGTCAGCAACTGCGTCGCGAGCAGGCCGGCGGCGGCGCCGACCTGCTGCGCGTACATCTGCGCGTCGCCGTCGAGCACGAGGCTGTCGACGGCCGGCGCCTTCAGCACGACCGAGCGGCTCGGCGCGTCGTACGCGAGCTGGCCCGACACGGTGAACTTGCCGCTGACGGGCCCGCGCAGGAACGGGCTCGCGAAATTCGCGTCGAGCTGCACGGCGATGCGGTTCTGGTCGGGCAGCAGGTTGACGGCCGGGTTCGCGAGCGACACGTCGACGACCTGCGCGACCGTCTTCTGGTAAGGAAACTTGCGCGCGACGGCCTTCTGCACGTCGCCGCGCGAGAACGTGTAGTGATCGGGGATGAACGGGAACGTCGACGCGCACGCGGCAAGCGATACGCACACGCCGACGGCGCCTACAGCGGCAGCGAGAAAACGGCGCCGGCCGGGCGCGCGAGGGACGGTCATGCTGATTTCTCTCCTGAATGCGCCGGCCGCGTCGCGGCCTCGAGGCGCGTGAGCCACGCGAGCGCGTCGTCGCGCGACGCGCCGCACATGTCGGCGGACGGCTGCAGCCCGGAGCAGCACGCGGGGCGCTCGGGCCGGCCGAAGATCATGCAGCGCAGGTCGTCGCCGAGCTGCACGCAGCGCACGCCGGCCGGCTTGCCGTCGGGCATGCCCGGAATCGGGCTGGAAATCGACGGGGCGATGCAGCACGCGCCGCAGCCCTCGCGGCACGCGTGCGGCGGCGGGGTTTCGGCGGGCACCGGGCGGACAGGCATTTCGACGGACACTCGGCTCTCTCGACGAACAACGAAAAACGGTGCGGCAACCGGACGCGGCGTCCGGCAGCCCCACCCCGCATTGTGCCATCGCCGGCTGCGACGTTATTACACAATGCGGCCCGATCGCGCGTTCATATACTCGAAAGCATCTAAAAAAGCGCGAGACCGTCATGCATTCTGGTTCTGCCGACACGATGTTCCGTCCCGATTTGCTCACGAAATACGGCGCGAACGGGCCGCGCTATACGTCGTACCCGACCGCGCTGCAATTCCGCGACGATTTCGATCCGGCCGACTACGTCCGCGCGGCGGGCGACCCCGGCGCGTCGTCGAGCGACCTGTCGCTGTACTTCCACATCCCGTTCTGCAACACCGCGTGCTTCTACTGCGGCTGCAACAAGATCGCAACCAACAACCGCCGCCGCGCGCGCCCGTATCTCGACCAGCTCAAGCGCGAGATGGCACTGCAGGCCGCGCTGTTCGATCCGTCCCGCCCCGTCACGCAACTGCACTGGGGCGGCGGCACGCCGACCTTCCTGTCCGACGACGAAACGGCCGAGCTGATGGCGGCCACGCGCGAGCATTTCGCGCTCGCGCCGGACACCGACGCCGAGTTCTCGATCGAGATCGATCCGCGCACGGTCACGCCGGCGACGCTCGTCCACCTGCGCACGATCGGCTTCAACCGGCTGAGCCTCGGCGTGCAGGATTTCGACCCGGTCGTGCAGCAGGCGATCAACCGCATCCAGCCGCGTGCGATGACGGCGGACCTGCTCGCCGCCGCACGGGCGACGGGCTTCCATTCGGTCAGCGTCGACCTGATCTACGGGCTGCCGCACCAGACGGTCGCGGTGTTCGCGCGCACGCTCGAAACGATCATCGAACTCGCGCCCGATCGCCTGTCGGTGTTCGGCTACGCGCACATGCCGCACCTGTTCAAGATGCAGCGGCAGATCGACGATGCGGCGCTGCCGCCGCCGGAAACGCGCATCGCGCTGCTCGGCCTCGCGATCGACATGCTGACGTCGGCCGGCTACGTGTACATCGGTATGGACCACTTCGCGCGGCCGTCCGATGAGCTCGTGCGCGCGCAGCGCAACGGTACGCTGCAGCGCAATTTCCAGGGCTACAGCACGCGCGCGGATACCGACCTGATCGGCTTCGGCGTGTCGTCGATCGGCAAGGTCGGCGACGTCTATGCGCAGAATGCGAAGGACCTGCCCGCGTACGGCGCCGCGCTCGACGCGGGCCGGCTGCCGATCGCGCGCGGCGTGCGGCTCACGCCGGACGACCGGCTGCGCCGCGACGTGATCACGCAACTGATGTGCAACCTCGCACTGCCGTTCTCGCATGTCGAGGCCGCGCACGGCATCCGCTTCGCCGATCATTTCGCGCGCGAGCTCGATGCGCTGCGCCCGTTCGAGCGCGACGGGCTGCTGACGATCGCAGGCGACCGGCTGACGATCCATCCGGCCGGCCGGATGGTCGTGCGCAACATCGCGATGGCGTTCGACGCGTACCTCGGCCAGACGCCGCGGCAGCGCTACTCGCGCACGGTTTGAGGCCGGTTCGCACGGCAAGGGGCGGCCGCGGGCCGCACGCGGTCGGCCGGTTTGATAGAGTGTGAGGCTTACATCCGCTTCGCCAGCTCCCCCAAGATGCGCACCACCAAAGCGACCCACGCGGTCGAACGCCTGAAGACCCGCTCCGGCAACCCGCACTTCGCGGCCGTCGCGATGGCGGGCGGCCTGTTCTATCTCGTCGACCGCTCGGGCGGCACCGCCGAGAAGCGCTGCGAGCCGCTGCCGCTCGACGAATTCGTCAAGTTCGTCGACGAATTCGGCCCCCAAAAACCGCGCAAGGCGAGCAAGCTCGACCTTGCGTTCGAGGCGCAGATCAAGAAGAGTCGTATAACTTCGTATAATGTATGCTATACGAAGTTATTACGGGATCGATACGGTGCTGCTGCTCGGGACCGTGATCGTGAGCCACGCGCCGTCTGCCCGCGCGCCGTTTGCGATCGGCGCGATGACTGCGTCGCTGGCGTGGTTCC
>NZ_BCPP01000301.1:0-7026 GCF_016586125.1 Burkholderia sp. E168m23 | reverse complement strand
AATCGGCGACCAGTTGCTGCGCAAGCGCGGTGGCTTCCGCGTGCTTGTTCTTGTCGAACAGCGCCGCGTGCTTTTGCAGCAGCGTCTGATTGGGGCGCCGGACCGGCCTGCCGGCGTCGCTCTTCCCTGCGTGGCCGGCTGCGGTTTCCAGAACGATCGCCATGTCGATGCCGCTCGGCGCAACCGCGGCCGTCGCGAGCACGACGTCGGGCGACGCCAGTTGCGCGATCAGCCCGTCGAGCGCCGGGCCGTGCACGCCGCGCTGTTGCGCGATTTCGACCGCGATCCACGCGGCGGCCGTCTGCCCGCTGCGATGCAGCGCGTGAATGTAGCTAACCCAGTAGTAGCCGTTGTCCGGGCTCGCGCCGATGGCGGCTTCGAAATGCGGTACCGCATCAGCCGCCTGACCCGTATCGGCCAGCAGCACCGCGAGGTTGTAATGCGCATCGCCATGCGCGGGCACCGCGTCGAGGATGGCCTCGTACAGCGCCCGGGCGTCGTCGAACGCGCCGCTGCGCTGGCGCTCGAGCGCGTTCTCCATGACGAGCGCAATGTCCTGCGCAAGCTGCTGTTCAGGCGTGAGCGCGGCGGAGGCGGGCAGTTCGGTCGAGAACATGATGAGATCTGCGGAAAGTCGGTCGATACCATTATGGGTAGCGTGCCGTTGCGCCGATGCCGCGAGCTGACGGGAAAAGCCCGGTCAGTTTGGCCGATTGAGCGGTCGGCCGACGCCGGGGCGGTGCGAATTGCGGCGACCCCAAAAAAAACGCCCGCACGAGGCGGGCACGGAGGCGAACGAGCACGCCCTCACATCAGCGCGTAGTTCTTGTTGTCGGGTTGGCGGCGCATGCGTGTCGAGCACGCCGCGCGGCGGGTCTTAACGGTTCGCGATGCTCTGGTACTGGCCGACGGCCTGCACGCGGCTCATTGCCGCCTGGTATTCGTCGGTCAGCTCCTGCTGCGCGCGCTGCGCGCCGGCGAAGATCCGGTCGTTGCTGGCCTGCATGCGGCGGATCGCGGCGATGCCGACGGGCGGCTGGTCGGTCGAGAGCAGCGCGACGAGCGACCAGCGCGCATCGACGAGGCGCACGGCCTCGGCCCAGTCGGCCATCGCGGCCGCGTGTTCGATGGCGTCGGTGAACGCGTCGATCTGCGCAATCAGTTCGGTCTGTTCCATCTGGGCTCTCCTGTCCGGCTAGCGGTCAGCTCTTGTTGTTCGCCAGCGCGCCGCCGCTGTTCGCGCCGCCGAACAGCTGGGTCAAGTATTGCGAGTTGCTGTTCATCGTCGCCATCAGCGTGTTGAGCGCGGTGAACTGCGCCTGGTACTGGCTCGTGAGCTGGGCTGCGTAGTTCGACAGCGTCGTCTGCTGCTGGGCGACGTTCTTCAGATCGTTGCTGAGCGCGGTAGTACGCGCGGCGATCAGTCCGTTCGTCTTCGTGTAGTTCGTGATGTTCGTCGTCAACTGCTCGCCGATCCCGTTGGTCGAGTTGAACAGCGACGCGACACCCGTCGGATTGTTCTGCAGCGCGCCGTTGAGCGCCGTGCTGTCGACCTTCAGCGTGCCGTCGGCCTGCAGCGTGACGCCGATCGACGCGAGGTTGACCGTCGAGCCGTTGCTGGTCACGCCGCTCGCGACGATCGACGCGAGTGCGTTCTTGATCGTGTTCAGCGTCGAGTCGCCGAGCAGCGGGCCTTGCGACGACGCGCCGGACGTGAAGCTCGACAGCGAGCCCATCGTCGTGACGAGCGTGTTATAGAGCGTCGCGAAATTGTTGATCGCGGCGGCCTGGGATTTCGTGTCGGTCGCGACCGTCAACGTTTGCGGCTGCGTGGCGCTGACGGCGGCGCTGGTCAGGTTCAGCGTGACGCCGGTGATCGCGCTCGTCACGGTGTTGCTCGCGCTGGTGCCGGCGATCCCGTTGATCGTGAACGCGGCGTCCTGCGCGGCGGTGCTTTGTTTCCACGCTGCGCCGCTATTCGCGGACGTGATCGTCGACTGGCCGCCCGTCGTGCTGGCCGTCGACGTGACGCCGAGGCTGGACAGGCCGTTGTCGCCGGCGACGTTGCTGAGCGCGACGCCGATCGTGCTCGCCGCGCCGGTCGGCGTCGAGCTGAGCACGAGGTGCGCGCCGTCGCTGCCGTTGACGACCGACGCGACGATGCCCGGGTTGCCGGTCGCGGTGTTGATCGCGGCGGCGATACCGGACAGCGTGTTGTTGGTGCCGTTCACATCGACCGAGAACGACTGGCTGCCGAGCGACAGCGTCATCGTGCCGGTGCCGAGCGCGGTCGACGCACCGAACGCGGCCGACGACAGCGACTGCGACGTCGCGATCTGCGTGACGCCGACCGAATAGCTGCCGGCCACCGCGCCGGCGCCCGCGGTCGCGGTGAGGCCGGTGCCGCTCGCGGTCGCGGTGAAGGTGTTCTGCAGCGAGCCGTTCGACAGCGTCGTGAGGCTGGCCTGCAGTGCGCTCAGCGCGGCCGACAGCGCGCCGTACGCGGAAATCTGGGTGTTGTCGCTGCTTTGCTGCGCGTTGAGCGCGGCGGCCTGACCGGCGGTTTTCGCATTGACGAGTGCCGTCACGAGCGAGTTGACGTCCATCGACGAGTTGCCGGTCGAACCGCTGATGATCGATTGGGCAGCCTGCTGCAGCTGGCTGTTGGCCGAATTGTTGGCGGCTGTGACGGCGGAATTGATCGTCGACATCGTAGTGCTCCGTGCGGCGGATGATCCGTGGAATTCTGGGTGAAGACCTGACGGCGGGGCAATGCCCCGCGCGCCAAGTGCCTGCGGCCGGGCCACGCATTACGCGGGGCCCGGCCGTGGGTTGCTACGCGATTACTGCAGGAGCTTCAGGACCTGCTGCGGCAGCGAGTTCGCCTGTGCCAGCACCGAGATGCCTGCTTGCTGCAGCACCTGGTTCTTCGACATGTTCGCGGTTTCCTGCGCGAAGTTCGCGTCGGTGATCTGCGACTGTGCCGACGACAGGTCGGTCGATTCTGCCTGCTGCGACGTGGCGATTGCCGTGAAGCGGTTTTGTGCCGCGCCGAGTGCCGCCTGCACGTTGTTCACCGTTTGCAGCGCGTTGTCGATCGACACCATCGCGACGTTCGCGCCGCTGACCGTGCTGATGTCGAGGTTCGACACGGTAGCCGGCTTGTTGACGGCGTTGATCTGGTTGATCGCATTGGTGATGGCCGTCTGCTGTGCCGCGGACGTGCCTGCGCCGGTTGCACCCGATTGCAGCGTCAGGTTGCCGACTGCCGTACCGGTGCCGGTGGTTGCGTTTGCGCCGAACACGGACTGGGCAACGGTTTGCGAGATGGCGCCGCCGTTCTGGTCGGTGAACGTGTAGCCACCCTTACCGTCGGACAGCACGTTGATCGCGGTGATCGTTGCGCCCGAACCGGTGTACGCGCCGTTGTTGTCGAGCGACAGACCCGTCACCGTACCCACCGTCTGGCCCTTCTGCACCAGGCCGCCGCCGATCTTCGCAGCCGACATGCTTTGGCTCAGGTCCAGCGAAATCGTCTGGCCGACGTTCGCGCCGACCTGGAACGACACGATGCCTGCCGAGCCGTCGAGAATGTTCGTGCCGTTGTACGTCGTTTGCGACGCGATACGGTTCACTTCCTGGATCTGCTGCGAAACTTCCTGTTGCAGTGCTGCCTGGTCGGTCGTGGACATCGTGCCCGTCGACGCCTGGACGGCCAGCTGGCGGATACGCTGCAGGCTGTTCGTCAGCGACGACAGTGCGCTCGAAGCCGTTTGAATCATCGACACGCCGTCGTTGGCGTTCGACACGCCCTGGTTCAGACCGTTGATCTGGGTCTGCATCCGGGTCGAGATCGCGAGGCCTGCTGCGTCGTCCGCTGCGCTGTTGATGCGCTTGCCCGACGACAGGCGCGTGATGGCCTGGGACAGGGCGTTTTGCGAGCCGTTGAGGTTCTGCTGTGCAACCAGCGAGTTGATGTTGCTGTTAATTCCGAGCATGGAAAAATCTCCTGTGTAAGCCGAAAGCCCTGGAAAGCCGTTTTGGCGTCGGCGGAAGCACTCGTTCATTGCTGGCCGCCTCAGAGCAGGATTTCGGCGCACCAAAACAAAACTTGAGGGGCACTTGGAGATTCGGCCCGATTTTTTATCCTTCTTTGTCATTTCGGACCGCCCCGGCACGGCGCTGGATTAAACGGGGGCAGAAACGGGCCCGATGCGGCTCCGGCACTCAGTCGTGACGCTGTGCACACACGACCGACAAAAGGGTGGTTTTGTCTGTGATTCCCTGCTATGATGGCGGGCTGAATTGAGATTTTCTGTCACGCCTTTGCCGGTTTCGGCATGTCTGCTGGCAGTCAAACGCGGCGCTGCACGCGGTTGTGAAGCGTACTCGCGGTGCTTTCCGCCTCTCTTTTCCGGCCTCCGAGGCCGTATTTCCGCTCGTTTCGCCTGTTGTGGGGACGCTCGGATGGCCGGTGCGTGGCGCTTGGCCGCTACGTTTTTGACCGTTTAAGCAATTTAGGAACGACATGACGACGATTCTTCTGAAAGAAAACGAGCCGTTCGAAGTGGCGATTCGCCGCTTTCGTCGCGCTATCGAAAAAAATGGCCTGATCGCTGAACTGCGTGAGCGCCAGTCTTACGAAAAGCCGACCGCAGTCCGCAAGCGCAAGAAGGCAGCAGCCGTCAAGCGCCTGCACAAGCGCCTGCGCAGCCAGATGCTGCCGAAGAAGCTCCACTAAGAGCGTCTGACGGTTCGCCGCGAAACGGCGGAGTGTGCCTCGAAAGAGGCCGCTCCGCCGTTTTGCTTTTGCAGGCCGGGAAAATCCCGAGGCTGCGGTGGCCGACGGGCCGGGCGGCGGCGCCGGCCGGGGCCTGCGGTATGCAGCCGCCGGCCGCTGCGTTCAGAAGTCGATCTTCGCGCTCAGGCTCACCGTGCGCGGATCGCCCGGCTTCACGTAGTCCGCGTACTGGTATTCCCAGTAACGGCGGTTCAGCACGTTGTCGATCGATGCGCGCAGCGTCACGTCGTGGCGGCCGACCCGCGTCAGGTAGCGTGCGCCGGCGTTGACGACGAGAAAGCCCGGCGCGTCGAGGCCGCCGGCCGCGCGCAGCGGCGTCGCGCCGGTGAATTTCGCGTCGACGCCGAGCGTCAGCCCCGGCACGCCCGGCACCGCATAGCCGAGGTCGCCCGCGAGTACGAAGCGCGGCGCGCCGGCGACACGGTTGCCGTTGTTGCCGATCCCGTTCGCGTACCACGCGTCGAGCAGCATCGCATCGACGCCCGCGTTCCAGTGCGCGCCGAATTTCGCGCGCGCGCCGACCTCGATCCCCTGAATGATCGATTCGCCATCCTGCACGTAGACGTTCGCGGCGTTCGCGTATTCGGCGCTGCGCTCGATGCGGAACAGCGCGGCCGTCGCACTCCAGCGCGCGTGCTCGCTCTTGATCCCCAGCTCGTACTGCTTGCTGCGCAGCGGCTTGAGCACCTGTCCCGCGTTCGCGTAGACGTCGTTCACGCGGCTGCCGGGCTCGAGCGACTCGGCGTAGCTCGCGTACGCGGTGGTCGTCGGCGCGAGCTTGAACATCACCGCGAAAGTCGGCGTCACCACGCCGTTCTGGCGGTAACCGGGGTCCTCGGCGCCGCTTGCCTGGAACGCGCGCTGCTCGTAGTTCATGTAGCGCACGCCGGCCAGCACCGACCAGCGCTCGGTCAACTGCACGGTGTCGCTCGCGAACAGCGATTTCTGCACGATCTCGCTCGTGCGGTACTGGATGAAGCCGTGCGGACTCTCGTAGCGGTACGGATTCGGCGCATAGAGGTTGCCGGCGCCCAGCGGCACGAACACGCTGTTCGCCGAATAGTCGTTCGCCTGCTTCTGCCACGACGCGCCGAGCACGATCTGGTGGCTGAACGGGCCCGTGCGCACCTTGCCTTCGACCATCGCGCGCCATTGGCTGAAGCGGTGATCCTCCATGCCGACGTAGCGGCTGTCGGTGTAGTTGCCTGCGGCGTCCTGCAGGTACAGGGTGCTTTCGTTGCGTCGGCGTGTCGCCTTGCTGTAGCTGTACGCGACGTCGAGCTGCCAGTCCGGCGCGAGCTGGTATTGCAGCCCGGCCGTATAGAGCTGCAGGTTCGTGTTCAGGTACTGGTCCTTGCCACCCAGGTTCGTCGACCCGCCGCTGATCGTGGCGGGCAGTGCGCCACCCGGATAGCTGCCGGTGAAGATCGACGGCGTCTGGCCGGTCGTGCGGCGATCCTGGTACAGCGCACCGAACGACACGGAGAGGTCGCGCGTCAGGTTCGCCTGCAGTGCGAGCGACACGCTGTCCCGGCGGATGTTGCCGTCGTTGTACGTCTTGCCTTCCTCGTGCGTCGCATTCAGCCGCGCGCCGAACATGTCGTTCGGCCCGAAGCGCTGGCCGAGATCGACATGCTCCGTCCACACGTTGGTGCTGCGGTAGTTGACATCGACGCTGCGCACCGGCTCGGCGCCCGGCTGCTTCGTCACGTAGTTGACGACGCCGCCCGGCGTCACGAAGCCATACAGGAAGCCGCCGAGCCCCTTCAGCAGTTCGACGCGCTCGAGCTGCTCGTACGGCATCGTGATGCCGTACGTGACGAACGGCAGCCCGTCGATCTTGTAGCCGTTCTGCCAGTCGAGCTGCATGCCGCGCACGGTCATGTAGCTGGCCCACGCGCTGTACGCGCCGCTGTTGTCGGACACTGACGCGTCGTTCGCGAACACGTCGCCGAGCTTGTACGGCTGACGCGCCTCGAGTTCTTCCGACGTGACGATCGTCGTCGAGAACGGCGTGTCCAGCTGGCGGCGGGTGCCGAGTGCACCGGTCGAGATCGTGTCGGTCAAGTGTTGGGGTGAATCGTGTGCGGCCGTGATGTTCAGGGCAGGCAGGACCGCGGCGTCGCCGGATGAATCGTCCGCATGCGCGAGCGAGGCGGCAAGGCAGGCGAGGGCGGCGGCCACGCGGCGTGGACGGACAGGAGGGCGGGCAAGGCTGACGGTCA
>NZ_BCPP01000300.1:0-7058 GCF_016586125.1 Burkholderia sp. E168m23 | reverse complement strand
GCGAGCTTGCGGAACGTCGTGATCTTGCCGCCGAACACCGACAGCAGCGGGGCGCCCGCGCCATCGTCGAGTTCGAGGCGATAGTCGCGCGTGACGGCCGATGCGTTCGCCGCGTTCTCGTCTTCCAGCAGCGGGCGCACGCCCGAATAGGTCCAGTGCACGTCGGCCGGCGAGATCTTGCGCTTGAAGTAGCGGTTGATCGAATCGCACAGGTATTGCGTCTCGTCGCGATCGATCGCGACCTTCGCGGGATCGTTCGTGTATTCGACGTCGGTCGTGCCGATCAGCGTGAAGTCGTGCTCGTACGGAATCGCGAAGATGATCCGCTTGTCCGGATTCTGGAAGATGTACGCGTGATCGTGATCGAACAGGCGGTGCGTGATGATGTGGCTGCCCTTCACGAGCCGCACGCTATGATGCGCGCCGCGGCCGAGCGCGCCGTGCAGCACCTCGCCGACCCACGGGCCGGCCGCGTTCGCGATCGCGCGCGCATGCACGACGCGGATCGAACCGTCGGCGTGCTGCAGCCGCGCTTCCCATTCGTCGCCGCGGCGTTCGGCGGAAACGAGCTTCGTGCGCGTCAGGATCTCGGCGCCGCGCTCCTTCGCATCCATCGCGTTCAGCACGACGAGGCGCGCGTCGTCGACCCAGCCGTCGGAATACACGAAGCCGCGCTTGATCGAGTCGATCAGCGGCGCGCCGGCCGCATGGCGGCGCATGTCGATGCCGCGCGAGCCGGGCAGCAGCTCGCGTTTCGCGAGGTGATCGTAGAGGAACAGGCCGATGCGGATCAGCCAGGCCGGGCGCAGGTTCGGCATGTGCGGCATCACGAAGCGCAGCGGCCACATGATGTGCGGCGCGGCGCGCAGCAGTGTTTCGCGTTCCTGCAGCGCCTTGCGCACCAGCCCGAACTCGTTGTACTCGAGGTAACGCAGGCCGCCGTGAATCAGCTTCGTGCTGGACGACGACGTGTGCGACGCGAGGTCGTCCTGCTCGCAGAGCATGACCGACAGGCCGCGGCCGGCCGCATCGCGCGCGATCCCCGCGCCGTTGATGCCGCCGCCGACGACGAGCAGATCGTAGCGATTCGGTTGGGTCACCTGCTGTCCTTATCGTCTGTTGAAATAGGGTGAACATGAAATGTTCGAATTCGAAATTTAACGAACGAAATCGAAAAAGTAAAGTTCGAAAAAGCGGGGCCAGTAGCGCGTGACCCGATCCCGGACGATACTGGCGGAATCGACCGTTTCGCGAGGTGAATCATGCGTATTGGGATGTGGGCCGGCGTGTGCGCCGTCCTTCTGGCGGGGTGCAGCGCGGGGATGCCGCCGCTCGCCGGCAACTGGCGGGCGCCGTCGTTCGTCGACCTGCAGACGTCGTGCGGCGGCGCGGCGCGCGACTGGGGCGCGGACGCGCAGCCGGTCTACTCGACGCTGTACGACGCCTATGTGGCGAAACGGTATCGCGGGCTGACCGAAGCGAACTATTGTGCGTTCGTAAACGAACTTTCGACCCACTATGTGGCGCCTGACGCGGCGGCACGCGCCGGCTGGATCGCCTATTTCAACGGTGCGCGCGCGCAGGCCATCAGTTGGCGGGCGGCGGTCGACCCGACGCTGCGCGGCGGCTGAAGCCGGTGGCGCCGAACGGGCAGAGGGAAGGCAGGAACGACCGCGCGGCCGGATTCCGGCCGCGCGATCAGGTTCAAGTCAGGGAACAGCGGGGCTTACGAATAGCGGTACTTGATGGATCGCAGCGCGGCGTCGCCGGTCTCGGTCACGCAGTATTTGCGTCCCGAGCCGAGCCCTTCCAGGCGGACGAGCTGCTGTTCGAGCAGGATGTCCAGTTCATCCCGATCCATGTCGCGCTGGTCAGGCGCGTCCTTCACAAGCAAGAGCGTGGCGAATTCATGCGGACTCAGCATCGTTCTCTCCGTGGCAATCAGACTGCCCGCGCGGCCGGCGCATACGCCGCCGCGCGATACCCCGCGAGGGTATGGCTTGGGGGGAAAAGCTGCATTCGCCGGCCTGCGATTCGCACCGCCCTGGCACAGGCGGATCGGCGAACGGGCCGGGGAACTGGAGTCTAGTCGAGTGCGCGGGCAACGACAAATCGTGCCCCGTTAATTTTCCGTTTGACAGAAACGCACCCCACGAGCGGTCCGCGCGCGGCGCCAACTTCTTGATTTCACTTGAAGTTTCAGGTGCGGTGCAGCATCGCAACGGTCATTCCGCGACGTACACCTGCGTGCCGGCGGCGGCCACCGTGTCGGCCATTTCGGGCGGCAGCGGCTTGTCGGTGAAGAGCGCGTGCACCTGGCTCAGATGGCCCTGGCGCACCAGCGCCGGGCGGCCGACCTTCGAATGGTCGGTCACGAGGTAGACCGTGCGCGCATGCTGCATGATCGCCTCGGCGACGCGCACCTCGCGCGTGTCGAAATCGCGCAGCGTGCCGTCGGCCTCGATCGCCGACGTGCCGATGATCGCGTAGTCGACCTTGAACTGGCGGATGAAGTCGATCGCGAGCTCGCCGACGATGCCCTTGTCCCACGGTCGCACGATGCCGCCGGTGATCAGCACCTCGCAGTCGGGGTAGCCGCTCATCATCGACGCGACGTTCAGGTTGTTGGTGATCACGTGCAGCCCGTGATGCCGGTTCAGCGCGCGCGCGACTTCCTCGGTCGTTGTGCCGAGGTTGATGAACAGCGACGCCTGGTCGGGGATGTGCGACGCCGCGAGCGCCGCGATGCGCCGCTTCTCGTCGTGGAACATCCGCTGGCGTGCCGTGTACGACACGTTCTCCGAGCTGGTCGGCAGGCTCGCGCCGCCATGGTAGCGGCGCAGCAGGTTCAGGTCGGCGAGCCAGTTCACGTCGCGGCGGATCGTCTGCGGGGTCACCGCGAAGTGCGCGGCGAGATCGTCGACGGTCACGAAGCCGTCGCGCTGCACCCATTCGAGCAATTCCTGCTGACGCGCGTTGAGGGTGAGGCGGGGATCTCGGGTCATGGCTCGATGGTCGTGTCGTGAGACGGAGCGGGTATTGTAAGGGCGGTAACGGCGTTCGGCCGGCCTGCCCGCCGTCGGCGCACGCAATTCATGCGTGAATTGCATGGATTTATGTGACAAATGAATTTGCGCGATGGCGCTGATCGCGCTGCAATGGCGGATTGCCCGCTCGCGCGGGCACGTTCATTCAGCTTTCGACGAGGTGGTATCGATGAGTGGCTTCAACTGGCACAACCCGTATCCGACGACCCGCATTCCGGTGTTCGCGCGCAACGTCGTGTCGACGTCGCACCCGCTGGCCGCGCAGGCCGGGCTGCGGATGCTGTGGAAGGGCGGCAACGCGGTGGACGCGGCGCTGGCCGCCGCCGCCGCGATCACGGTCGTCGAGCCCGTGTCGTGCGGGCTCGGCGGCGATGCATTCGCGCTCGTGTGGGACGGCGAGCGGCTGTCCGGGCTGAACGCATCGGGCGTCGCGCCGGCCGCCTGGAACGTCGACTACTTCCGCAAGCGCCACGGCGAGGATGCGCGCGGCATCGCGAACAAGCCGACGCGCGGCTGGGACACCGTCACCGTGCCGGGCGTGATCGCGGGCTGGGAAGCGCTGCACGCAAAGTTCGGTTCGCTGCCGTTCGCGGATCTGCTCGAGCCGGCGATCGAGATCGCGGAGCGCGGCTATTCGGTGCCGCCGATCGTCGCGCACAAGTGGGCCGCGGCCGTTCCCGAACTGCAGGACCTGCCGGGCTTCGCCGACACCTTCATGCCGCGCGGCCGCGCGCCGCTCGTCGGCGAACGCGTGTGCCTGCCCGGTCATGCACGGACGCTGCGCACGCTCGCGAAGGACGGCGCCCGGGCGTTCTACGAAGGGGCGCTCGCCGAGCGGATCGCCGCCTTCGCGCGCGAAGGCGGCGGCGCGCTGACCGAAGCGGACCTGCGCGCGTACCGGCCGGAATGGGTCGAGCCGATCGGCAAGCGCTTCGGCCGCCACACGATTCACGAGATCCCGCCGAACGGGCAGGGCATCGCCGCGCTGATCGCGCTCGGCATCGCCGAGCATGCGGGCGTGACCGAATGGCCGGTCGACTCGGTCGATTCGCAGCATCTGCAGATCGAGGCGATGAAGCTCGCGTTCGCGGACGTCTATCGCTACGTCGCCGATCCGCGCGCGATGGAGCTCACGCCCGAACAGATGCTCGACGATGCGTATCTCGCCGAACGCGCGAAGCTGATCGATCGCGCGCGGGCCACACACTTCGCCGCCGGCCGTCCGCATTCCGGCGGCACGATCTACCTGTCGGCGGCCGACGAGCGCGGGATGATGGTGAGCTTCATCCAGTCGAACTACATGGGCTTCGGCTCGGGCCTCGTCGTCCCCGGCACGGGCATTGCGCTGCAGAACCGCGGGCACGGCTTCTCGATGGACCCGGCTTCGCCGAACGTCGTCGCGGGCGGCAAGCGACCGTTCCACACGATCATTCCGGCGTTCGTCACCGAGGAAGTCGACGGCCGTACCGAGGCCGTGATGAGCTTCGGCGTGATGGGCGGCGACATGCAGCCGCAGGGCCACCTGCAGACCATCGTCCGGATGCTCGGCTATGGCCAGCAGCCGCAGGCCGCGTGTTGCGCGCCGCGCTGGAAGGTCAACCGCGACTTCACGCTCGACGTCGAGGCGACGATGAACCGCGCGACCGTCGATGGGCTGGCCGCCCGCGGCCATACGATCAAGTCGATCGACGATCCTTACATGGATTTCGGCTCGGGGCAGTTCGTCTGGCGCCTCGATCCCGACGATCCGGAGCGCGGCTACGTGGCCGCGAGCGACAGCCGGCGCGACGGGCTGGCGGCCGGTTTCTGACGGATCGCTTCCAGCTTCCTATGCAGTTTCCCGGCATCACGGGCGGCCCGACGGCCGCCCGTTTTCATTTGGCGCGGCGCCTGCCATCGAACGCGCGCAAGCGGTTTGAAGGACTCATCTAACGAACGGCAACAGACGCCGTGGAACTGCGCCCGTCGGGTATGGTCAGTGCTCTGGAGCACGAACATCAAAGTCCGGCTAAGATGCCAAGATGGTTCGGCCGGACCGATTCACTATAAACGCAAGTAAAACGCCGCCTGCGGATCGGCTGGCGCCTGTGCCCCAGGCATGGGCCGGCCTCCGCGCGACGACTGGGAGCGCACTACCATGGACACCAAAACGACGCATGTGATGCCGTGGCGTATCGAGGACATCGACCTGAACCGGATCGATCGTCAGCGTGCGGCCGCGAACGAGGATCTGCTGCTGCTGCTGTGCGCGTCGTCGTTCATCGAGAGCGGCTCGGATCTCTATACGAGCAATCTGAGCGAATTCTTCAATGACGATCCGGAAGTCTCCGCATGGCTCAACAATGCATGGGAGCCCGAAGAATTGCAGCACGGGCGCGCGCTGAAGGCCTACATCGCGCACGTGTGGCCCGAGTTCGACTGGGATACCGCCTTCGCGAATTTCTTTGCCGAGTATTCGAAGACCTGCTCGGTCGAGGCGTTCGAGAAAACCCGCGCGCTCGAAATGGTCGCACGCTGCGTCGTCGAGACGGGCACGGCCACGCTCTATCGCGCGATCAACGAATGCTCGGACGAGCCGGTGCTGAAGGAAATCACCGACAACATCCGCACCGACGAAGTGCGTCACTACAAGCACTTCTTCAAGTTCTTCAAGAAGTACAACCAGGTCGAAGGCAACGGGCGGCTCGCGGTGCTCGGGGCCCTCGCGCGCCGCGTGATGGAAATCAAGAACGAGGATTCCGAGATCGCGCTGCGCCACGTGTTCGCGATCCGCTATCCGGATCGCGTCGGCGACAGCCAGTACAACCGCGAGCGCGCCGCGCGCATCAACTCGCTGGTGCGGCGCAACCTGTCGGCCGACATGTGCGTGAAGATGCTGCTCAAGCCGCTCGACCTGCCCGCGAAGATCCAGCCGGGCGTCCACTATCCACTCACGAAGATCACGCGGCACGTTTTCCTGCGCTGATCGCCGCGGCACGGCCCGGCGCGCGTATGCTGACGCATCCTCATCCGATCCGCGCCCGGGCCACGCCATCATGACCGATACCCATCGCCACGCGCTCGAACAATGGACGTTCGACACGTGGCCGTCCGCCGTCGTGTCGCTGTTCGACGGCACCGCACTCGAGCGTCATGCCGACCTCGCCGCGTCGCTGATCGTCGCGACCGACGACGGCCAGTTGCGCACGACGCTGCTCAGCGTCGGCGAGATCTATGCACACGATGCGCGCACGCTGCTGATCGCGCTCTGGCCTCAGTCGCGGGCGGCGCGCGCGATCGCGCAGCGGCGCACGGCCGCGTTGACGCTCGTCGCGGACGGCGCGTTCTTTCAGGCGCAACTGGAGATGGTGCCGCTCGAAGGGGACTTCGGCGGCCTGGCCGGATTCGCCGCGACGATCGCGCACGGCGATGCGCAGCGGGTCGGCTATGCGCGTCTCGCGACCGGCGTCACGTTCACGCTGGAAGGGGAGCGCGCCGCGGTGCTCGCACGCTGGCAACGCCAGATCGAGCACCTGCGGCGCGCGGCCGCGCGGCTTCAGTGACCGCGCTGGCCGCTGCGCGACGAACGGTTGCGGTTCGGATGCGCGGCGTTGCCGCTTGCCGGGCGGGCGCCGTTGCCGCCACCTGCCGGACGTCCGCCGTTGCCGGCGGCGCCGCCTTGCGTGCGCGGCTTCGCGGCCTTCTGCTGCGCTGCAGCCTTCGGTTGCCCGGCCTTCGGTTGCGCGTTGCCGTCGCGTTTCGCGGCCGGCTGGCCTGAGCCGCCGGCACGCGGCTGGCGATTGCCGCCACCACTGCCACCGCCGCGCGGTTGCTGCTGCCCGCGGCGTTGCTGGATCGGCTCCGGCTTCGCGTTCGGATCGGGTTCGAAGCCCGCGATCACTTCCTGCGGGATCTCGCGCTTGATCAGCCGCTCGATGTCGCGCAGCAACTGCTTCTCGTCGACGCACACGAGCGACACGGCTTCGCCGGTCGCGCCCGCGCGGCCCGTGCGGCCGATGCGGTGCACGTAAT
>NZ_BCPP01000299.1:0-7063 GCF_016586125.1 Burkholderia sp. E168m23 | reverse complement strand
TGATCGGCTGGCCGCTCTTCGCCGCCTGTTCGAGCACGTGGCGCAACGCATGCGCGGTTTCGACCGGATACGCGTAGTGCGGATCGGCGAGGCGCAGCGCCTGCATGCGGCTCACGCCGAAGCGCTGCGTGATGCCGAAGAACTGGTGCGTGTCGGTCATCGCGTCCCATGCGGCGCGAAAGCCCGCGACGTCGATTTCGGTGTCGGCGCGCTCCGGCGTTTTCGGGGCGGCGGGCACGACCTCGAGGCCCGGCTCCTGCGACGGCGCGCGCCAGCGTTCGACGAACGCGTCGTACGCGGCATGATCGCTGTGCGCGCGCAGGTAGACCTTGTGGATCGCGTGACCCTGCGCATCGAAGAACTGCAGGCTCTTCAGCGGGCCGTGCGCGGTCTCGTCGCGCACCGCGAACGCCGACACCCAGTGACGATAGAAGATGCGCAGGTCGATGTCGCCGAGCGCGAGGCCGATCGGGCCGTCGTGGCTCATCTGCGCGTACTCGCCATCCTTTTCGTGGACGGCCGTGTCGTTGCGCGTCAGCGCCATCACGCGGCCGAGGCGCGGCATTTCCTCGAACATCGCCGGAAAGCGCGCGTCGAGCCGCACGACGTGCTCGCCGACGAACGCGGCGAGCGCCTCGCCTTCGCTGACGCCGAGCGCCTGCGCGACGTCGCGGTTGCGCAACTGGCGCTCGGTCTTGAGCTTGATGAACGCGTCGCGCAGCGCGGCGGCCGCGCGGGCCGGCGTGGCGGATTGACCGGGAAGGGCGGATTGCATCATGTCGGACTCCTTCGAGTAACGGTTGGGGTGGGCGCGCGGGCAACGCGCATCAGAAATCCACTTTCATGCTGACGGCGACCGTGCGGCCGGGCGACGAATATGCGTCGAGCACCTGCGAATCGGCCGCGATGCCGCGCACGTCCGACCAGTTCCAGTACTTGCGGTCGAACAGGTTGCGAATGCCGATCGTCGCGCTCACGTGCTTGTTGAAGCGATAGCCGCCGCGCAGGTCGACGACGAACGACGACGGCGGCGTGAAGCACGCCTTGTTCGAACAGTCGGACTTGTCGACGTCCTTGTCGCGTTTGGCGGCCTGGAACAGCAGGTCGGTCTGCACGAACCAGCGTTCGGTCGGCTCGTACCGCACGCCGAACACGGCCGAGAACGGGTTCACGGTATTGAGCGGCTGGCTCGCCGCGCCGTCGTTCTGCGTCGAGCCCTTCGTGAACGCCATCGCCGTCTTCAGCGTGATGCCGTTCGGCATCACCCATTCGGCGCGGCCTTCGAGGCCGTGGATGCGCGCGTCGGCGAAGTTCACGTACTGGAACACGAACGGGTCGACCGGCCGGCCGCTGCCGGCGAGCGTCGTACGCGAGATGAAGTTGCGGTAGCGGCCGGTGAAGGCGGCCGCGCTGTAGCGCACGACGCCGTAGCCGGTGCCGGCCTTGCCGCGCAGGCCGGCTTCGAACGTGTCGCTGGTTTCGGGCTTCAGGTTCGGATTGCCGATCGACGTGTAGCCGTACACCGGGTTCGAGAAGCTGCTGTTCACCTGGTCGGGCGTCGGCGCGCGGAAGCCGTGCGCGTACTGCACGTACGGAATGACCGCTGGAGTGATTTCGTAGAGCACGGCGACGCGCGGCGACAGCTCGTTGGCGCTCGTCGACACGGCCTTGCCGGTGAACAGCGGATCGTTTTCGGTCGGGCTCAGCCGGTACGTGTCGAAGCGCAGGCCCGGCGTGACGAGCAGGCGGCCGTAGCCGATCTGGTCCTGCACGAACGCGCCGAACAGCGTGTAGTCGGTGTCGGGAAACGCCTTGTTCGGGAACGCTTCGCCGACGCCCGGCACCGTGCCGTCGCGCAGGTTCGTCACGCGCGACAGGCTGCCGTCGACGCCGTACAACAGCTTGTGCGCGAGCGGGCCGGTCGAAAAGCCGCTTTCGGCGAACGCGGCGCCGCCGAACGTGCGTTCCTTGTACTGGTTGTCGCGCGAACGCGAGGGTAGCCTGCCGCGCGTCTCGAACGCGTACTGGTCCTGCTTCGCGTCCTGGTAGTAGAACTGCACGTGCGCGGTCTGGAACCAGCGGAACGCGTCGTCGCGAAAGTCGTAGTCGACGCTGAAGCGGTTGCGCTCGAGCCGGTCGTGGGTCGTGAGGCCGAGCGTGGCCGGCGCATTGATCGCCGACAGCACGTCGGTGCTCACGCGCCGCTGCACCGTTTCGGCGGTGAACTTGATCGTGTCGCGTGTGGTGGGCGTCAGCACGAGCTTGCCGAGCAGCGATTCCGAATACACGTCCTGCGGATTCGACGTCGTGCGCAGCGTGCTCGCCGAATTGTTGTCGCCGCGCGTGTCGACCTCGTGGCCGCGCCGGCCGTCGGCGATGATCATCCCCTGGATGCGATCGTTGCCGCCCGCGGCCGATACGGTCGCGCCGATGCTGCGGTCGGTCGAGTCGTAGCTCGGCCGGAACGAGAAGTAGTAAGGCTTGTGGTAGATCGACAGCAGGTCGCGCGGGTCCTTCGTGATGAAGTTCACCGCGCCGGTCAGGCCGTCGCTGCCGTACAGCGCCGACGCCGGCCCGCGCAGGATCTCGATGCGCTTGAGCGTGTCGAGATCGGCGTAGTCGCCGCGGCCCGCTTCGAGCGGACCGAACGAGAACGCGTTCGGCAGGCGGATGCCGTCTTCCATCAGCAGCACGCGATTGCCTTCGAGGCCGCGGATGTTGATGCTCGAATCGCCGTCGCGGCCGCCGCCGAGCGCGGCGCTGCCGGGCCGGTACGCGGTGCGGCGCACCGTGATGCCCGGCTCGTAGCGCAGCGCGTCCTTGATATTGGTGGCCTGTTGCTCTTCGAGATCCTCGTCGGTGATCACCGACACGGACGCCGCCGTGCGGCTCGCCGCGGTGGCGGTGCGGGTGGCCGTGACGGTGACGGGATCGAGCAGCGCCGCCTCGCCGCGCGCGGATGCGGCGGTCAGGACGGCGGAAGGCGGGGGGGCGCCTTGCGGCGACGAATCGGCGTGAGCCGGGGCGGCGGACAGGCCGAACGCGCCGAACAGCGCGGCACAGATCGGCCGCCGCGCCAGCGTATAGCAATGCACAGGTGGTCTCCCATTGACGATAACAAGCCCGAAGGCTGGCTGGGTGACGCGTTCACCTGGCTGGCCCGTTTGCGCGCGGCAAGCGGCAAACGGCGATTTGAAAGGCAACTGACAACTTTACCAGTGTAAATGAGAATCATTATCAATTCAAGGACGCAAAACGGCTCGTGCGAGTGAGCACTCGCCGGCGCGGCTCGGGCGAGCCGTGGGGAAGGTCTTCGAGAAACTCAGGCCAGCGCTTCGATGCGGATCAGCAGGTTGCGCGCATGCGCGATGAACGCGTCGTGCGTGGCGCGATCGCCATGGCTCTCGATCCCGGCCTGTTCGGCGAACGCGATCTGTTCGGTGTAGAGCTCGACGAGCGCACGGCGCGTGTCGGGGGGAAGCGCACGGATCATCGACACGATCAGCAGTTCCTGCGCGCGAAGCATGCCGGACAGCGATTGAGCGTTCATGCTGGCCTCCTCGGACGATGCGGCGGGGAGCCGCTCCTTCCATACTAGGCGGTCGGCGTCCGCCGTGGAGGCGAGGTGCGTGCGGGGCGGCGGGCGGTATGCGATGCGACGCGCACGCCGCGCGAGCCGATATTCGCCGCGAGTATGTGCGGCCCGCGCGAACCGGCGCGGGCCGCATGCGAAGGAAAATCAGCCGGCCGCGGTGGCGGACTGCGCATCGCGCACGATTTGCGCGACGCGTTCGACGAATTCGGCGTCGACGCTCGACAGCGCTTCGCGCTTGCCGTCGGGCATCTCGACCATCAGCCGGTACGTGATGTCCTGCGTGGCCCACGCGAGATAGCCGACGACGACGAGCATCACGCCGACCACCAGCGCGGCGCTCGATGCGCCGATGCCGCCGGCGACGGCGATGGCCGCGCCGATCAGCGAGATCAGCGACGGCACGAGACGGTTCTTCGGAATCTTGACGACGTCGACGTGGCGGATGTCACGCAGCGAGAATACCTGCCCGGCGGCCGACAGGCCGTTGCGCGTGACCATGACGCCACGTTCGTTGAATGCGTTTTCCATCGTGTGTTGCGTGGACGAAAACGCGCAGCGTAGCAGGTTTCGTTGCCGCGTCAAACGAGACCGACTGCCGCACGATGCGTGCGGCGTGGCCGACAGACGGGAAGCGGGGGAGCGAAAATGCGTTCAGAACTGCAGTCGGCCGTCGCCGTAGAGCCGGCCGGGCACGTGCGACGCGACGACCTCGGCGATCTCTTCGTCGGTCGATTCGGCCGGCACGATCTGGCGCCGCGCGGGGGCGTCGAGATGCATCGTCCATTCGACGAGGCGATACGGGCGGCCCCAGGGGCGCTGCATTTCAACCGAGACGCGGCAGCTCTGGACCGGCAGCGAGTGTTGGCACGTCAGAATCGCGTGCAGATGGCTGAAAACGGTATCTTCGATCATCATGGCCTCCGATCCTGTCTTGTGGGCAATCGATGGCGGCGCCGTCGGCGTTTAAAAAAAAAGCCGCCGATGCTCAGGCGGCCAACAGGGGGGGTGAGAGCATCCTCTCAGCCCAGAATTAAGCGAAACTTAAAAGCCTATAAAAAAGCGCCCCGCGTGGAGCGGGGCGCTTCTTGCCGTCGTGATCCGCGCGTGACGCGGACAGTTAAGCGGATGCTTTAGAACTTGTGGCGGATACCGATACGTGCGGCGATCTGGTTCTTCGAACCCGTACCCGACGTATTGAAGTAGCTCGTGCTCGAACCGATCTGCGCTTGCACGCCCTTGCCCGAAGCCTGCTGGTACACGACCAGACCGTACACGTCCGTACGCTTGCTGAGTGCGTAGTCGGCGATACCGTTGACCTGGTTCCAGTGCCACGAGTTGCCGTTCTGCGTCGCGTTCGTGTACGTGTAGCCGAGGCCGCCCGACAGTGCCGGCGTGAAGGCGTACTTCGCGCCTGCTTCATACGCGTTGTAGAACGTGCCGCCCGCGCCCGACACGGTCGAGAACTGCGTACGCGTCCACAGCAGCCATGCCGTTGCCGGGCCCCAGACGTAGCGGCCACCCACGCCGTACGTGCGCAGGTCGCGGACGTTGCCGGTGCTCAGGTTCGCGATCGTCGTCGAGAAGCCGGGCGTCGACTGGCTCGGGTAACGGATGTCCGTGTACGCCGCGCCGACCGAGACCGGGCCGTTCGCGTAGTTCAGGCCGAAGCTGTATGCGCGCGACGAGCCCGCGGTCGTCGTCGTGCCCGTCGTCGTGGCCGGTGCGCCTGCGAAGTCGGTCGAGTTCGAGAAGCCGTACAACGCGCCGAACGTGAAGCCCGAGTAGTTCGCGCTCTGGAACTTCACGGCGTTGTTGATGCGGCTCGACGTGAGCTGGTCGATGTCGTTCACGTGGTACGCGTAGTTACCCGCGACCGTGTTGCCGCCCGTCGAGTAGTTCGAACCGAGGATGTCGGTCGAGAACGAGTACTGGCGGCCGAACGTGACCGTGCCGTATTGCGACTGGCTCAGGCCGACGTAGGCCTGGCGACCGAAGATCGCGCCACCCTGGCCGATCGTGCCGTTGCCGCTGTTGAAGCCGTTTTCGAGCACGAAGATCGCCTTCAGGCCGCCGCCGAGGTCTTCGGTGCCGCGCAGGCCCCAACGGCTGCCCTGGGCCACGCCGTCGTCGTACTTGAACAGCTTGCCCGTGCCGCCGTTGGCGGTCTTGCTGTGGTTCACGTAGCTGATACCGGCATCGATGACGCCGTACAGGGTCACGCTGCTTTGTGCGTGCGCCGTGCCGGCCGTTGCTGCCAGGGCGGCGATGGTCAACAGTTTCTTGTTCAAAGGATTCTCCGAGCGAATAAATGGCGTGTCCAGTTGCGGTTCCGGCGCTCTCTATGGGCGCTTTCACGGACCGGCGCAACTTTATCGGCGGGCCACGTAATGAATATGACAGCGACTGTCATATGAAGAATGTGTGGTGCCGATGCGACATTAGGGCCTGCTTGCATAGGGAACGTGCATGCGTTGCCACGAGAACGGCCGCTCGCGAGGCGCGCGACGCCGCGAATACTCGCGTATTCGCAAGGAGCGCAACGCGGCGAGCGGCCGTTCTCGTGGCAACCCCAAACTAAAAATTCAATCCACGGGAATGCCTGAAATCGCCCGCATGGCGGCGTCGTTCGTCGCTTGTTTGGCGCGGCCAAACGGCGCTCCTCACTCCTGGCCCTGCGAGCGATTTCAGGCATTCGCATGCACGTTCCCTATGCAAGCAGGCCCTAAATTCTGCCCGGTTGTGCCATTGGTGGTTATACCGAATTCGCCTGTCATTCGATTCCGATCCGGAATATGCACATGAAATAAGCTTGGTTGGCAGCGTCCGGAGCCTCGTGCCACGATCCGTCCTCCAACAATTGACACGGGACAAGAGGACACCACATGCGACGTTCGATCCTGACCGGCCTCGGCGCACTCGCCGCCGCGCTGGCATTCGCCGCGCCCGGCGCGCACGCCGACTCCCAAACGCTGAAGATCGGCACGATGAGCGGCCCCGACGCGCAAATCTGGACCGAAGTGACGAAGGTCGCCGCGCGCGAAGGCCTCGCGATCAAGGTCATCGAATTCAACGACTACGTGCAGCCGAACGCGGCGCTCGATGCGGGCGACCTCGATGCGAACGGCTTCCAGCACCAGCCGTTCCTCGACAGCCAGATCAAGCAGCGCGGCTACAAGATCGTCAACGTCGGGCTGACCTACACCGCGCCGATGGGCTTCTATTCGAAGAAGATCAAGTCGCTGAAGGATCTGCCGGTCGGCGCGAAAGTCGGGATCCAGAACGATCCGTCGAACGGCAACCGCGCGCTGCTGCTGCTGCAGAAATACGGCGTGATCAAGCTGAAGCCGGGCGTCGGCGCGAACGGCGTGAACGCGACGCCGCTCGACATCGCCGAGAACCCGAAGAAGATCAAGATCGTCGAGCTCGATTCCGCGCAGTTGCCGCGCGCGCTGCCCGATGTCGACGCCG
>NZ_BCPP01000298.1:0-7064 GCF_016586125.1 Burkholderia sp. E168m23 | reverse complement strand
CAGCGATTGCAGCGTCTTAAGGTCGAGGCTCGCGAACACGGGCTTGAGCAAGTCGGCGATCTGCGGATGCGCTTTCAGCGCGGCTTCGCGAATCACCGGCGCCGGCGCGTAGACGGGCTGCACGTGCTTGTCGTCGTCGAGCACCGCGAGGCCGCTCGATGCGATGCCGCCGTCGGTGCCGTAGACCATCGCGGCGTTCACGCCGTCGGTCTGGTTCGCGGCGGCCTTGATCGTCGCGGCCGTGTCGCCGCCGGACAGCACGACGAGCTGCTCGGGCTTCAGCTTGAAGCCGTACGCTTTCTCGAACGACGGCAGCGCGGACGCGCTGTTCACGAATTCGGCCGAGGCCGCGAGCTTCACCTTGCCGCCGCCGGCCACCCACTTGCCGAAATCGGAGAAGGTCTTCAGGTGCTGCGACTGCGCGACGGGCGCGAGCAGCGCGACGCCCCACGTGTTGTTCGCGGGCGCCGGGGCGAGCCACACGAGATGGTTCGCCGCGTAGTCGAGTTTCTTCGCGGTGTCGTAGCCCTGGCTCGCGTTCTTCCACACCGGGTCGTCGGCCTTGTTGAAGAAGAATGCGGCGTTGCCCGTGTATTCGGGGTAGACGTCGATCTCGCCGCTCGTGAGCGCCTTGCGCACGATCGGCGTCGTGCCGAGCGCGATCTTTTCGGTGACGGGAATGCCGTGGGCCTTCAGCACCTGTGAAATGAGGTTGCCGAGCAGGTTGCCTTCGGTGTCGATCTTCGACGACACCACGACGGGCGTGTCGGCGTGTGCGCCGGGCGCCACGATGGCGGCGGCGAACGCGAGGCCCAGGATCCGGGCGGGCAGGGCGAGCTTCATCGGGGCCAATCTCCAGGACGGGGGCGTACGCCGAAAGTTACTTGACTGAGCCGGCTTTGGCAAACCGCGTGCGGCGGCGTGTCCACAGCCGGTGTGGGGATAACCCGCATCCGTCATGCGGGCTTGTTACACTGAAATTCGTTCCCCGCCTGCGGACATTTGCTGACATGAAGCCCGAGCTGCTGGTCCTCATCGCACTGCGCGGCGACGCGCATCGCGAGATCGCCGCGTCGTTCGACGTGCGTTATGCCCCGACGCCCGATGCGCGCGAACGCGCGATCGCCGAGCACGGCGGCACGATTCGCGCGGTGCTGACCAACGGCAGCACGGGGCTGACCGCCGCCGAGATCGACCGGCTGCCGCAACTCACGTTCGTCAGCGCGCTCGGCGCGGGCTACGAGCACATCGACGTCGCGCACGCGAAGGCGCGCGGCATCACCGTGGTCACGGGCGCCGGCACCAACGACGATTGCGTCGCCGATCATGCGTTCGCGCTGCTGCTCGCGGCGGTGCGCAACGTCGTGCAGCTCGATGCGAAGACCCGCGCGGGCGTGTGGCGCGACGGGCTGTCGATGCCGCCGAACGTGTCGGGCAAGAAGCTTGGGATCGTCGGGCTCGGCAAGATCGGCGAGAAGTGCGCGCGCCGCGCGGCCGGCTTCGACATCGAGATCGGTTATCACAACCGCTCGGAGAAGCCCGTGCCGTACCGCTATTTCGACCGGGTCGACACGCTCGCGCAGTGGGCCGATTTCCTGATCGTCGCGACGCCGGGCGGCGCGGGCACGCGGCACCTGATCGATCGCACCGTGCTCGATGCGCTCGGCCCGGGCGGCTTTCTCGTCAACGTGTCGCGCGGCAGTGTTGTCGATACCGCTGCTTTGGCAGACGCGCTGCGCGAAGAGCGCATCGCGGGCGCGGGGCTCGACGTGTACGAAGGGGAACCGGAGCCGCCGCGTGCGCTGACCGATCTCGACAGCGTCGTGCTCACGCCGCACATGGGCGGCTGGTCGCCCGAGGCGCTCGATCGCTCGGTGCGGCAATTTCTCGACAACGCGGCGCGGCATTTCACGGGGCAGCCGGTGTTGACGCCGGTGTGAGCGCCGGGCGGCGGCGTCGAATCAGTCCGCCTGCTTGCAGAATGCCCAGTAGAAATCCGGCAGGTTCGCCGGCTTGGCGGCATCGAGGTCGATCCAGCCGAACTGGTGGTGCTCGTCGCTCAGCACGATTTCACGGCGATCGACCTCGCACCGGAAGCATACGATCAGTACGCGCTTGCCCGGCACGACCTCGCACGAACGGCTGCCCACGTAGCGGATCGCCGATGCGACGATTCCGCATTCTTCCTGCACTTCGCGGATGACGGCGTCTTCGAGCGATTCGCCCGCTTCGGGCCAGCCGCCTGGTAGCTCCCACTCGTCGCGGGGATTGCGCAGGAACAGGACGGAACGGCCGTCGCGGACGATGGCTTTGGCGCTGACGGGAATCATCGGGGCTCACCGTAGGCATTCGATTGCCGCAGCCTAGCGCAGGTGCTCCCTTCGTGCAGCGATCCCCCGCCCACATCGACTGGCATGCAGGCGGGGGGCGGCGCCGCCGCTACGACGGCCGCCGGCGCACGACTACGCGCCCGTCGACGGCGAAGCCAGCGGCACCGTCACCGACGTGCCGGCCGGATCGAGCGTCAGCCCGGTGCCGGGCGTCGGCCGCAGCGTCGCCTCGTAGTCGCTGGAGAGGACGACGAGCCCGAGCCGGTGGCCGGCTTCCAGCTTGTAGTCGCGCGGCATGAAGGTCAGCTTCAGGTCGTACGGCATGCCGGGCAGCACCGGTTGCGACACCCACTCGGACAGCCGGTTGCGCGGGTCGGTCCATGCGCGCGTGACGATCGTCGCCGTGCCGTCCGGCGCGCGGTCGACCAGCAAGGCCGTCACGTTCGCGACGCCCGTGAAGGTCAGCCTGACGCGTGCGGTCGCGGCGCCGGACAGGCGTGCCGCGGCCGTCAGCGGGGCCGTCTCGAAGCGGCTGCGGTTTTCGCCGGTCGGCGTGTTCGCCAGCGTGAGCGCCGGAATGCGCGCATCGTCGGTGAAGCGCGCGAGCGGGCCGCCGCTCGGCAGCCGCAGCAGCGTGCCGGTGCTCGCGCCGTCGCCGCCCGCGAAGTACGTGACCGGCGTCGCGTGGCGCGCGGCCCAGTCCGCTTCCTTCAGCAGCGTGCCGTCCGCCTGCGCGACCACCGCGCGCGGATCGTGCTCGACGCCGTTGTCGAAGCCGATCAGGTAGCGCGTGAACCAGCGGTTCACCTCCGCGGTCCACGCGTCGGCCATTCCCGGCACGCGGGTCGGATCGGTGTGCTTCAGCCGATGCAGCCACAGCTGGGTCGGCACGCCCTGACGTCGCATCGCCAGATACCACGAC
This sequence comes from Burkholderia sp. E168m23, assembly GCF_016586125.1. NCBI lineage: Bacteria > Pseudomonadati > Pseudomonadota > Betaproteobacteria > Burkholderiales > Burkholderiaceae > Burkholderia > Burkholderia sp. E168m23. Next base: position 3,812 of record NZ_BCPP01000298.1, on the reverse strand, counting down.
GTCGACTGGTCGACGCGCACGTTGTCGTCGGTGAGACCCTGCGCGACGAGCGCCGGCGCGACCGCGAACGCGGTCGGGATGTCGCGCGCGGCCCAGAACGGCGAATAGTCGCCGGTCTTGCGGTCTTCCTGCTGCAGCGCTTCGTCGATCAGGTGCGTGCAGCGCTCCGGATGCGCGTTGGTCAGCAGCGCCTTGATGTACACGTCGACATCCTCGCCCTGATAGCCTTCCGGCGCACGCACGAGGCCGCCCGAGCGGTAGTAGCCGTACATGTTCGACAGCCCGGCGATCGGCACGATCGCGTCGAGCCCGCGCGTGCGCAGGCTCGCGACCATCTTCGGCAGCGTGCCGTCGTACGACACGCCGTACATGCCGACGTGGCCGGTCGACCAGTTGGCGACGACCGTCTTGCCGTTCGCGTCCTTCGCGGTCGCGTCGCGCCCGAGCCAGCGGATCACCGACGCCATCGCCACCGATTCGTCGCGCGTCAGGATCGTCGGGCAGCCGTCCGAGCCGGCGGTGCCGAGCGAATCCGCGTAGACGATCGTGAAGCCGCGCGGCACGAAGTAGCTTTCGATCCACGAGCGGCCGGCGGCGGCCGCCTCGACCTGCTGCAGCATCCGCGATTGCGGCGCGGCGGCCAGGATGCGGGTGGATGCCGATGCCGCGGCACCGGCGGTCGCGGCCGGATGCGGCGTGCCGTCGAGTTCGACGTCGACGTCGTGGTCGGGACTGTCGGCGAGCCCCGCGTAATACGGGCTCGCGAGCACGATGACGGGGGTGCGCGCGCCGTTTGCAGTTTCGGACGGCCGCACGATGCGCACGTGGATGCGGTCGCGCGTGCCGTCGCCGTCGGAATCGACCGGCGTGTCGACCCACGCGTTTTCCTCGATCGTGCCGCCCGACAGCGATGGCTGCACCTGGCCGTTGCTGATCACCGGCTTGTAGCGTCCGCTGCTGGCCGGATTCGCGTACGGCACGCCCGACGGCGAAAAGCGCGACGCGAGCGATGGCGCACCGGCTGTATCGGCCGCGGCGGCGGCTCCCTCCTGTTGGCCCTGCGCGAGCGCTGACACGCCCGCCACGCTGCCGCCGTCGTCGCCGCCGCACGCGGCGAGCGTCGCGGCCGCCACGAGCGCGGGCAGCCATGCGCGCCGCACTCCGGTTCGATGAATGTTCATTGAATCGACCTCGTCTCTTGTGTTTGTCTGGAACCGGCCGGCTCGCGATACGCCCCCTGCGGCCTGGCCGGGTGCTGCGTCGGATGAAGCGGAACTGCACCATCAAAAACGGCGGGCGAGATGGATGAGCGTCTCGCCCGGTGCCGGCGCGCGTCAGGCGGCGTGCATCCGGCCGGCGTCGAGGCGAGTGATCGCCCCGAACGGAAATCGTCAGTGCGGCGGTTCGCTGCGAATGCAGGACTGCGAATCAAATGCGGGCATGCCCGGGCTTCCTTCAGGTTTCGGATGAAACGGAACGGCGCGATGCGATGAGGCGGGAATGTTGCGAACGGCGGTGCTGCAACGGCAGGAAAGCGCGACGCGAGTCGGCACGCTGGCCGGATTGCTTTCCGGAAGCTTGCGCAAAAGTTATCTCAGTGAAATGTCCGTGTCAAACTTTTTTAGTTCGAGTCAAACAAAGTTTCGACGCGTGTGTGACATGCGCGCTCAACTTCCCGGCAATCCGTCCGTAAACAATGAAAAACACGCTTAAAACGAGAGAGAGGGCAATGACGATTACGGTCACGGCGGCGGGCGGCCTTACGCTCGCACAAATGGCACAGGCGGCGCTCGACGGGCGCCAGACGACGGACACGACGGCGTCCGGCGCACCGCAAGACGAACCGATCAGAATCCGGGCAATCGATCCGCAAGCGCAGCAGGCGGCGATGACGAAACAATTGTCGATGGTGGGCGACCTGTCGATGAAGCTGCGCGGCGTGACCGACGCGCTTGCGACGAGCCTGCAGGACATCGTCGCGAAGCGCCCGGATCTGGCCGATGCGCAGTTCGACTTCGCGACCGACGCCGGCCGGATCAAGGTCGTGTCGAAGACGATGACGGACAGCGATCGCGCATGGATCGAGTCGACGCTGAATTCGAACGCCGGCCTCGTGCTCGCGACGCGCGATTTTCACGAGCAGGCCGTCGATATCGCCGCGCAGGGTGCGGCCGTGCGAGGCGACACGTTCACGGACAGCGATCGCGCGGCGGCGAGCCAGGCCGCCGACACGCGCTTTCACTTCATGAGCCTGCTCAACCGGTCGGTCGCGGAGAACCCGCCGCCCGTGGCGCCCGGCGGGCACTTCACCACGCAGGACGGCACGACGCTGACGATCGAGCCGTCGGCCGGCACCGCGCGCGGCACGCTCGCGTTGCTGGACGCCGCGCGCCAGCTATCGTCGGGCGCGGCGATCTTCGTCGATTCATCCGGCAACAAGTCCTACGGCATGCGCACGGAACTCGTCAACGTCGGCTTCGACGTGCTCGCCGGCTACACGCCGGACGGCGGCAACAGCGTCGGCTTCCACGAGATCGCGTAACGCCGCGCCATTCGTGCCAATCGCGCCGATTGCGCCTACTCGTCGCGCAGCGCCTCGGCCGGGCGCACCCGCGCGGCGCGCCAGCTCGGGTACAGCGTCGCGACGCACGACATCAGGAACGCGGCCGACGCGATCTCGATCACGTCGAGCGCCGACAGCTTCGACGGCAGTGCGCTGAGGAAATACACGGACGGCGTCAGGAAGCGGATGCCGAGCAACTGCTCGACCGCCGGCAGCACCACCGGGATGCTCACCGCGATCGCGCAGCCGAGCGCAACGCCCGCCAGCGTGCCGGCGAGGCCGATCGTCATCCCCTGGATCGCGAAGATCTTCATGATCGAGCGGGGCGGCGCGCCGAGCGTGCGCAGGATCGCGATGTCGCCCTGCTTCTGCGTGACCGTCATCACGAGCGACGACACGAGGTTGAACGCGGCGACCGCGACGATCAGCATCAGGATCAGCGACAGCATCCGTTTCTGCAGCCGCTCGGCTTCGAACCACGTGCGGTTCTGCCGCGTCCAGTCGCGCAGGTACAGATTGCCCGACAGCGTGCGCGACAGCGCCAGCGCGATTTCCGGCGCGCGCTGCAGATCGTCGATGCGCAGCCGGATGCCGGTCGGCGCGTTCACGTTGGACAGTTGCTGTGCGTCGCGGATATGGATGTACGCGAGCGCGCTGTCGTACTGGTAGTGGCCCGACTCGAACGTACCGACCACGTTGAACTGGCGGAACCGCGGCAGCGCGTCGCCCAAGCGCGCGGTGTTGCCGGGCGCGAAGAACGTGATGCGGTCGCCGATCTTCACGTGCAGCGTATCGGCGAGCGCGGCGCCGAGCACGATGCCCATCTCGCCCGGCACGAGCGCGTCGAGGCGTCCGGTCTTCAGCTTGCGCGCGATCTCGGACACGCGCGGCTCGAGCACGGGATCGATGCCGCGCAACGCGACGCCCGTCACATTGCCCGCGTTCGTCAGCAGCGCCTGTGCGTCGACATAGGGCGCGACGGCACGCACCGCCGCATTCTGTAACGATTCGTGCGCGGTCAGCCGCCAGTCGGGCATCGCGCCGGACGGCGAGAAGATTTCCACGTGCGCGAGCACCGACAGCATCCGGTCGCGCACCTCGGTGCGAAAGCCGTTCATCACCGACAGCACGACGATCAGCGCGGCCACGCCGAGCGCGATGCCGGCCATCGCGGCGCCGGCGATGAACGACACGAAGCCGTCGCCGGCCGAGCGCCGGCCGCCGCGCGCGTAGCGCAGCCCGATCTGCC
>NZ_BCPP01000297.1:0-7084 GCF_016586125.1 Burkholderia sp. E168m23 | reverse complement strand
CCGGTTGATCGGCTTCTGGAATTCCGCGAGGAACGCCTTCGGATCGCCACCTTCGGGCGTCTGCACGTTGTAGTGCAGGTTGCCGTCGCCGAGGTGGCCGAACGTGACCATGCGCGCGCCCGGCGCGGCCTGCTGGATCGCCGCGTCGGTCTCGTCGATGAAGCGTGCGATCGACGAGATCGGCACCGCGATGTCGTGCTTGATGTTGAGCCCTTCGTCGGCCTGCGCGAGCGGGATGTGCTCGCGCAGGTCCCAGAACGCGCGCGATTGCGCGAGGTTCTCCGCGACTACCGCGTCGACCACGAGCCCGGCCTCGAACGCGTCTTCCATCAGCTTCTCGAACAGTGCGCGCGCATGCGCTTCGCTTTCGTTGTCGGACAGCTCCAGCAGCACCGTTTGCGCATGCGTCTGCGCGAACGGATAGCGCAGTTGCGGATAGTGCTTGCCCACCAGCTGCATGCAGAAATCCGACATCAGCTCGAAGCCGGTCAGCAGCGGCCCGGCCGCGCGCTGCGCGAGCGCGAGGAAATCGAGCGCCGCGTGCGGCGATTCGAGCGCGGCCAGCGCTGTGACCTGCGCGGCCGGCAGCGGATGCAGCTTCATCACGGCCGCCGTGATGATCCCGAGCGTGCCTTCGGCGCCGATGAACAGGTCGCGCAGGTCGTAGCCGGTGTTGTCCTTGCGCAGTCCGCGCAGCCCGTCCCAGATCTCGCCCTGCGGCGTCACGACCTCGAGCCCGAGGCACAGCTCCCGCGCGTTGCCGTAGCGCAGCACCGCGGTGCCGCCCGCATTGGTCGACAGGTTGCCGCCGATCGTGCAGCTGCCTTCCGCCGCGAGGCTCAGCGCGAACAGCCGGCCGCCTTCGCGGGCGCGCGCCTGCACGTCGGCGAGGATCACGCCGGCTTCGACGGTGATCGTGTTGTTGTGCGGATCGAGCGCGCGTACGCGGTTCAGGCGCGCCAGGCTCAGCACGGCCTGGCTGCCGCTCGCATCGGGCGTCGCGCCGCCGGCGAGGCCCGTGTTGCCGCCCTGCGGCACGAGCGCGACGCCGTGCGCGTTGGCGAGCTTCACGAGCGCGGCGACTTCCGCCGTGTTCGCGGGCCTCAGCACCGCGCACGCCGCGCCCTTGTAGCGGCGGCGCCAGTCGGTCAGGAACGGTTCGGTATCGTGCGGATCGGTCAGAACGTGATCGGCGCCGATCGCGTCGCGGCACGCGGAAACGAAAGCTTCGGAGGACATCATCACCTTGTCGCGTAAGGGTCAGGACGTGGCGCGCGGTTTTTTCGCCGCGCGCTTGAACGGCGCGACGTAAGCCAGCGCCGCCACGAAGAAGCCGACGGCAAGCGCGGTCTCGCACCAGCCGAGCGTCGCGGACAGCCCGCGATCGGACATGCCGCGCACGATGCCTTCGGCGAGATAGACGAGGATCAGCATGCTCGCCCACTGCATCGTATAGATGTTACGCCGCCAGACGCCGGGCAGCGCGAGCGCGAGCGGCACGGCCTTGAGCATCAGCGCGGAGCCGCCCGGGCGCAGCGGCGCGAGCCACAGCTCCCACGCGAGCGACAGCGCGATCAGCGCGACGAGACACGCGGCGGCGGCCAGCGCGTAGCGCGGCCGGGCCGCGATGGCGGGGCGGGCGGGGGCGTTCATGCCGCCTCGGCGGCCTGGGCGCTGGCGAGGGCCGCGGCGGCGCGTGCGAGCCGTACGCCGAGCGCGGCCGCGAGCGCCTTCTCGTCCGCCGACAGCCCGACGGGCGCCGAGCGGTCGTGCTGCGCGACGTGCGACGCGCCGTACGGCGTGCCGCCGGTACGCGTCGTGCTCAGGGCGGATTCGGTGTACGGGATTCCGACGATCATCATCCCGTGATGCAGCAGCGGCAGCATCATCGACAGCAGCGTCGACTCCTGGCCGCCGTGCAGGCTGCCCGTCGACGTGAACACGCTCGCCGGCTTGCCGGTGAGCGCGCCCGACAGCCATTGCGGCGTCGTGCCGTCGAGGAAATACTTGAGCGACGCGGCCATGTTGCCGAAGCGGGTCGGCGAACCGAGCGCGAGGCCCGCGCATTCCTCGAGGTCGCGCAGTTCCGCGTAGGGCGGACCGTCGGCCGGGATGTCGGGGGCGGTGGCTTCGCAGACGGCCGACACGGGCGGCACGGTGCGGATGCGGGCCTGCATGCCCGGCACGCTGTCGATACCGTTCGCGATCGCGAGCGCGAGATCGCGCGTGGCGCCGTGACGGCTGTAATAGAGGACGAGGATGTCTTTCATGGACGACGGAGCCGCGTGCGGCCGCGCGCGTGCCCGGTGCAGTCGGCCCCTGCTGGAATCGAGCGGCTATTATAGGGGCTGAAGCCGTCGCGCTGCGCGGCGGCGGCGCGCCGTGACGCGCGCAGCATCGAGAAGGAGAAGCCGTTTGCCGAAGTTGAGCGTGGATCTCGTCACCATCAAGCGCCTCGCGCAGTTCGCGGCCCGGCGCAGCGCCGAGGATCGCATCCCGCAAGTGGCGGGCAGCCTGACCTTCACGACGCTGCTGGCGCTCGTGCCGCTCCTGACGGTCGCGTTCGCGCTGTTCACGGCGTTCCCGATGTTCGCGTCGTTCCAGATCTCGCTGCAGGGGTTCCTCGCGGATCACCTGATGCCCGCGCAGTTCAACATCCAGATCTTCAAGTACCTGAACCAGTTCGCGTCGAAGGCCAAGGGGCTGACCACGGCGGGCCTGATCGTGCTCGTCGTCACGTCGGTGATGACCATGATGACGATCGAATCGGCGTTCAACCTGATCTGGCGCGTACGCAAGCCGCGGCCGTTCGCGCAGCGCGTGCTCGCGTACTGGGCGCTGATCACGCTCGGGCCCTTGCTGTTCGGCGTGAGCCTGTCGATCTCGTCGTACCTGTTCACGCAGTCGCTCGCGTTCACCGGCGCGGGGCCGTCCACGTCGATGGTGGAGTGGCTGCTCGCGCTCGCATCGCTGCCGTTGACGGTGCTCGCGTTCACGCTGCTGTACGTGTACCTGCCGAACTGCACGGTCGCATGGCGCGACGCGGTGATCGGCGGGCTGTTCGCGGCCATCGCGTTCGAGCTCGCGAAGCGCGGCTTCGGCTACTACGTGCGGCGCATTCCGACCTATACGGCCGTGTACGGCGCGTTCGCGGCGCTGCCGGTGTTCCTGCTGTGGGTGTATTTGAGCTGGTTCATCGCGCTGCTGGGCGCGATGGTGGCGTCGGCGCTGCCGGCGATTCGCGTCGGCCAGTTCCACCGCATCCACTATCCGGGCAGCGACCTGCTCGACGCGCTCGAGCTGCTCGCGCGGCTCGCCGAAGCGCGTGCGGCCGGCAAGCGCGGCTACACGGCGCTGCGGCTCGCGACGATGCTGCGCTGCGACATGGAAACCGCGCAGCGGTTGCTGACGACGATGGAGGAGCGGGAATGGGTCGCGCGGCTCGACGGCGGCGGGGAGACCACGCCGCGCTATATCCTGCTCGCGAACCCGGAGCAGCTGACGCTCGCGCAACTGTTCGACGTGCTGGTGATCGATCGCACCGAGCTGACCTACCAACTCCAGCGGCGCCGCAGCCACGTCGACGGGGCTGCGCTGCTCGACGTGCTGTCGAACGACCGGTTCGACGTGACGCTCGCATCGCTGATCGCCGCGCACCGGCTCGCGGGCGGGCAGCCGGCCGGCAGCGCCGCACCGGCGCCGGGCGTGGCCGACGCGCACGCGCAGCCGCCGCGGCCTGCCTGAAGGCGGGCCCGGCGGCTACAGCGGGATCTTGCCGGTGCAGATGTCCTTGAACATCACCCAGTCGCCCATCAGGCTGTAGATCGGGTGCCGGAACGTGGCCGGGCGGTTCTTCTCGAAGAAGAAGTGTCCGACCCACGCGAACCCGTAGCCGCAGACGACCGCCGCCGGCAGCCACAGCCAGTGGCCGGTCGCGACCGCCATCGCGACGCAGCCGATCACGCCGAGCGAGCCGATGAAGTGCAGCCGCCGCGACGTCAGGTTCTGGTGCTCGTTCAGGTAATACGGGTAGAAGTCAGCGAAGCTGGCGAATTGCTCCGTATGCGTATGCGCCATGGCCGTCTCCTCGGGCCGCTGTTCATGGGGCCATTGTGCGGCCGGCGGCCCGTGTCCGCAAGCGGTGGCGGGCCGCCGCGCCGGCCCGTGCTTTCCTTTTGACAGGCTTTCCGATAGGATCGAAAGAGATTTTGTATTCAAGCATGAGGGGACTACGATGCGCGTCAGCGATATTCTGAAAGTGAAGGGCAACACGCTGTTTACGGTGACGCCCGATAAGCCGCTGCGCGAAGCGGTCGATACGATGGCCGAACACGACATCGGTTCGCTCGTCGTGATGGAATACGGCGATCTCGTCGGGATGCTGACGTTTCGCGAGATCATCCTGCGCCTGCACGTGAACGGCGGCGCGATCGGCGACGTGCAGGTGCGCAAGGTGATGGACGAGCCGCTCACGTGCACGCCGGAAACGGACGTCAACGAAGTGCGCCGGATGATGCTCGAGCGTCACGCACGCTACATGCCGGTGCTCGACAAGAAGGTGCTGATGGGCGTCATTTCGTTCTACGACGTCGCGAAGACGGTCGTCGAGGCGCAGAGCTTCGAGAACCGGATGCTGAAGGCGTACATCCGCGACTGGCCGGAATCGGAAGCCGAAGCGCACAAGCCGTGAATCGCGCCGCGCCCGGCACGTCGATGCATGGGCGCCGCCATCCGGCACGCGGCGGCGCAGGCATGTCCTGCGCCGCCGTTTTTTCAACGACAACACGAGGCCCGCGCAGCATCGCCCAGACGATGCGCGCGTATTCCGCATGAGCGATCACACGCAAGCCACTTCGGGGCGGCGCGACGAACGTCGCGCCCACGCATCGCAGTTCGACCTGCTGCGCGAGCGCCGCTTCGCGCCGTTCTTCACGACCCAGTTCCTCGGCGCGCTGAACGACAACGTCTTCAAGATCGGTTTCACGTCGCTCGTCACGTATCACACCGCGCGGTTCTCCGGCGTCGATGCGAAAACGGCCGCGTTCCTGATTTCCGCGATCTTCATCCTGCCGTTCGTGCTGTTCTCGGCCACCTCCGGCCAGATCGCCGACAAATACGACAAGGCGACCCTCACGCGCTTCGTGAAATCGTTCGAGATCGTGCTGATGCTGGTCGGCGCGGCCGGCTTCGTCACGCACAGCGCAACGCTGCTGTATCTGTGCACGTTCATGATGGGGATGCACTCGACGCTGTTCGGGCCCGTCAAGTATTCGTACCTGCCGCAGCATCTCGGCGAACATGAGCTGGTCGGCGGCAACGGGCTCGTCGAGATGGGCACGTTCATCGCGATCCTGATCGGCACGATCATCGGCGGCGCGGCGGCCGGCATCGAAGGCAGCGGCGAGCGCGTGCTTGCGGTGAGTGTCGTCGTCATCGCGCTGGCCGGGCGGCTCGTCGCGCAGCGCGTGCCGCCGACACCCGCGCCGCAGCCCGACCTCGTGATCAACTGGAACCCGGTCAGCGAAACCTGGCGCAACCTCGGCCTCGCGCGCCAGAACCGCACGGTGTTCCTGAGCCTGCTCGGCATTTCGTGGCTGTGGTTCGTCGGCGCGACCTTCCTCACGTCGTTCTTCAATTTCGCGAAGGACGTGCTGTCCGCGAGCCCCGACGTCGTCACGATCCTGCTCGCGACGTTCTCGGTCGGCATCGGCCTCGGCTCGCTGCTGTGCGAGCGGCTGTCGCAGCGGCGCGTCGAGATCGGCCTCGTGCCGCTCGGCTCGATCGGCATCAGCGTGTTCGCGATCGAGCTGTATTTCGCGAGCCATGCGCTGCCGTCGCCCGGCCATCTGCTGTCGGTCGGCGAATTCCTGGCCGGTGCGCGCCACTGGCGCATCCTCGCCGACCTGTTCCTGCTCGCGATGTTCGGCGGCTTCTACAGCGTGCCGCTGTACGCGCTGATCCAGAGCCGCAGCGCGCCGACGCACCGCGCACGGATCATCGCCGCGAACAACATCCTGAACGCGCTGTTCATGATCCTGTCGGCCGTGATGGCGATGGGGCTGACCAAGGCCGGGGTCGACATCCCGGGGCTGTTCCTCGTCACCGCGCTATTGAACGTCGTGGTCGCGACGTATATCTACCTGCTCGTGCCCGAGTTCCTGCTGCGCTTCGTCGCGTGGGTGCTCGTGCATACCTTCTACCGGATTCGCCTCGTGCACGCGGAGCGGATTCCGGCGGAAGGGGCGGCAGTGCTCGTGTGCAATCACGTCAGCTACGTCGATGCGCTCGTGCTGGCCGCCGCGAGCCCGCGTCCGATTCGGTTCGTGATGGATCACCGGATCTTCAAGACGCGTTTCGCGAGCTGGGTATTCCGGCATGCGAAGGCGATCCCGATCGCACCGCGCCACGAGGACCCCGCGATGCTCGCGCGTGCGTACGACCTCTGCGAGGCCGCGCTGAAGGACGGCGAGCTCGTGTGTATCTTCCCCGAGGGCAAGCTGACGAAGACGGGCGACATCAACACGTTCCACCACGGTATCACCGAGATCCTGAGCCGCACGCCGGCGCCGGTGATCCCGATGGCGCTGCGCGGGCTGTGGGGCAGCTATTTTTCGCGGCATTCCGATGCGCGGATGCCACGGCCGATCAAGCGCGGCGTGATGAGCCGGCTGACGCTGGCGGTCGGCGAGCCGATTCCGGCATCGGTGGCGACGCCCGAGGCGTTGCAGGCGGCGGTGACCGAACTGCGCGGCGCGCGGAAGTAGGCGGGCGCCGAGCCCGGCGCGGAATGATCGATCCGCACACCGGGCCGGGATGGGGGCCGCGGTTCGGCGGCTCCCGCGCGTAACGCCGAGGGCCTGCGATCGCCGTACCGCGTTGCCTCTGCCCTTATCCGCGCCGGCCCGTGTGGTCTGAACGGTTCACGCGGCCCGCGGGCCCGGGACGGCTGGCATAATAGCGGTTTACCTCTTTTTCTCGACCGGCAAACGATCGACCTGCCTGCGGCCCGGCAGCGCATCGGTTTGCCCATTTCTCTTTGGGCGGTTCCATCATGTCCGGCAATACCCTCGGCACGCTTTTCACT
>NZ_BCPP01000296.1:0-7093 GCF_016586125.1 Burkholderia sp. E168m23 | reverse complement strand
ATTCGGCTTCGCGTATGCGGACACTTCATAGCGCCCGTAGCCGGCTTCGGCCGTGCGCGCATGGATCCATTCCTGCATGTCGGCCGACGCGTCGTCGTCGGGAACGACGGGCGGGAACTTCGCGAACAGCGTATTCGGCTCGAGCGTCAGGTGATACAGCGACAGGTGCGGCGGCGCGAACGACAGCGCGGTCTCGATGTCGGTGCGGCATTCGTCCAGCGTCTGGTTCGGCAATGCGAACATCAGGTCGAGGTTGAAGTTGTCGAAGTTCTTCGCGGCGATCTCGACGGCCGCGCGCGCCTGCGCGGTGTCGTGAATCCGGCCGAGCGCCTTCAGGTGCGCTTCGTTGAAGCTCTGGATGCCGACCGACAGGCGGTTCACGCCGCTTGCGCGGAACTGCGCGAACTTCGCGGCTTCGAACGTGCCCGGATTCGCTTCTAGCGTGATCTCGGCATCGGCATCGAGCGGCAGCAGCGCGCGCACGTCGGACAGCATCCGGTCGAGGCCGGCCGCCGACAGCAGGCTCGGCGTGCCGCCGCCGATGAACACGGTATGCACCTGCCGGCCCCACACGAGCGGCAGCGCCTGCTCGAGGTCGGCGCGCAACGCGTCGAGATAGTCGGCTTCCGGGAACCGTTCGCCTTTCCATTCGTGCGAGTTGAAATCGCAGTACGGGCACTTGCGCACGCACCACGGGAAATGCACGTACAGCGCGAGCGGCGGCAGCGACGTGAGACGCACCTGGCCGGGCGACGTGAAGGTCGCGACCACGCGCGCGCCGGTGTCCGCGGCCTGGCTCATGCGACCTCCCGCTGTGAATGGGTATCGAGCAAACTCATGCTTCCTCCGCGAGCCGCGCGAGCAACGCCTTCAGCGCCAGCGCGCGATGGCTGTGCGTGTTCTTCACGGCCGGCTCGAGTTCGGCGGCCGTCGCGCCGAGCGACGGCAGGTAGAAATACGGGTCGTAGCCGAAACCGTGTTCGCCGCGTGGCGTATCGACGATTTCGCCGGCCCAGCGCCCTTCGGCGAACAGCGGCTCCGGATCGTCCGCATGGCGGACGAGCGCGAGCACGCAGCAGTAGTACGCGCGCCGGTCGCCGACGCCGCGCAGCTGCTCGACGAGATACGCGTTGTTCGCCGCGTCGCCCTTGTCGCGGCCCGCGCGCTGCGCGTAGCGTGCTGAATAGACGCCCGGTGCGCCGCGCAGCACGCGCACGCACAGGCCCGAATCGTCGGCGATCGCCGGCAGCCCGGTGAGCTGCGACGCGTGGCGTGCCTTGGTCAGCGCGTTCTCGATGAACGTGCCGAACGGCTCTTCCGCCTCCGGCACCGCGAGCTCGCCCTGCGGGACGATCTCGATGCCGACCGTCGAGAACAGCGCGGTGAATTCGCGCAGCTTGCCCGGGTTGTTCGACGCGAGAACGATGCGCGACAGCGGCGCGACGGTGCGGTCGTCAGGCATGGCTCGCACCCAGGACATCCTTCTGCAACTGCACCAGCTCGGCGATTCCGCCCTGCGCGAGGTCGAGCAGCGCGTTCATCTCGGCGCGCGAGAACGGCACGCCTTCGGCGGTGCCCTGGACTTCGACGAAGCCGCCCGCGCCCGTCATCACGACGTTCATGTCGGTGTCGCAGCGCGAATCTTCCGCGTAGTCGAGGTCCAGCACGGGCGCGCCTTCGTACACGCCGACCGAGATCGCGGCGACGTGGTCGGTGATCGGCGAGCGCGCGAGCTTGCCGGCCGCGATCAGCGTCGACACGGCGTCGTGCGCGGCGACGAACGCGCCGGTGATGCTGGCCGTGCGCGTGCCGCCGTCGGCCTGGATCACGTCGCAGTCGATATGGATCGTGCGCGGGCCGAGCGCCTCGAGATCGAACACCGCGCGCAGCGCGCGGCCGATCAGGCGCTGAATTTCCTGCGTGCGGCCCGTCTGCTTGCCGCGTGCGGCCTCACGGTCGCTGCGCGTGTGGGTCGCGCGCGGCAGCATCCCGTATTCGGCGGTCAGCCAGCCTTGCCCGCGCTCGCGCAGGAATTCGGGCACGCGCTCGGCGACGCTCGCGGTGCAGAGCACCTTGGTATCGCCGAATTCGACCAGCACGGAGCCTTCGGCGTGTTTCGTGTAGTGGCGCGTGAGGGCGACCTTGCGCAGTTCGTCGGCGCGGCGGCCGCTCGGGCGGGAAACGGAAGACGTCATGGGGAAATCGCGGAAGGAGAGGAAACCCCGATTTTAGCGCCGAACGGCGGGCGTGCCCGGCGGGGTGGTCCGCAAAAATGGGATAATGCGCGCTTCCCGCCCCGCGCCTTCCGATGCGCCGGGCGCCTCGATGTATTCCCCGCCCGCGAGGGCACCAGACGGCGAGACGAACCATGATCTACAGCATGACGGGCTACGCGAGCGCGACGCGCGAACTCGCGACGGCTGCCGGCAACGGCGGCACCAGCGTGTCGGTCGAACTGCGCACCGTGAACTCGCGCTTCCTCGATCTCAATTTCCGGATGCCGGACGACGTGCGTGCGTGCGAACCCGCGCTGCGCGAGATGCTGATGAACAAGCTGTCGCGCGGCAAGGTCGACGTGCGGATCAACCTGCAGCGCGGCGAGCAGAGCATCGGCGCGGGCGCGCTGAACCAGTCGGCGCTCGGCCAGCTTGCCGAGCTGGAACGCGCGGTGCTCGATTCGTTCCCGGGCGTCGGCCGCCTGCGCGCGGGTGAAGTCCTGCGCTGGCCCGGCGTGCTCGCCGAAAGCGGCGTGTCGGCCGAGGCGATCCGCGACGCGGTGCTCGCCTGCGGCAAGGAAGCGATCGGCGAGCTCGTCGTCGTGCGTTCGCGCGAAGGCGCGCAACTGGCGACGATGCTGCTGTCGAACGTCACCGAGATGGAGGCGATCGTCGCGCGCATCACGCCGCTCGTGCCGGAGCTGATCGCGAAGCACCAGCAGAAGATCGTCGAGCGGCTGCAGGAAGCGCTCGGCCTCGCGGCGCCCGAAGGCGGCTCGACGGTCGTCACGCGCGAGGAAGCCGCGGAGCGCATCCGTCAGGAAGTGACGATGTACGGAATCCGGATCGACATCGCGGAAGAGCTGTCGCGGCTCACCGCGCACCTGAATGAAACGCGTCACGTGATCGAGAAGGGCGGCCGCGTCGGCAAGCGTCTCGACTTCATGATGCAGGAACTGAATCGCGAAGCGAACACGCTCGGCTCGAAGGCGGCGGCGAAGGAACTCGCCGACGCGTCGATGGCGCTGAAGCTGCTGATCGAGCAGATGCGCGAGCAAGTGCAAAACCTGGAGTAAAAGCAACATGACCGATTCCACCCGCGACGGCCACGCGTCGCATTCGCTGCATGGCGGCGTCTATCCCGGTAACCTGTTCATGGTCGTTGCGCCGTCGGGCGCCGGCAAGTCGACGCTCGTGAATGCGCTGCTGTCGAAGGACAGCGACATCTGCCTGTCGATCTCGTACACGACGCGCAAGCCGCGCCCGGGCGAGCAGGACGGCCAGCACTACCACTTCACGACCGTCGAGGATTTCCGCGCGCGTCACGCGGCGCACGAATTCCTCGAGAGCGCGGAAGTGCACGGCAACTACTACGGCACGTCGCGCGTTTGGATCGAAGAGCAGATGAGGAACGGCCACGACGTGCTGCTCGAAATCGACTGGCAGGGTGCGTTGCAGGTGAAGAAGCAGTTCCGCAACGCGGTCGGCATCTTCATCCTGCCGCCGTCGCTCGATGCGCTCGAAGAGCGCCTGAAGAAGCGCGGCCAGGACGAACCGAACGTGATCACGCGGCGCCTGCTGGCCGCCGGCAGCGAGATCGCGCACGCGTCGGAAGCGGAATACGTGGTGATCAACGAGAATTTCGAGCGTGCGCTCGCGGAACTCGAATGCATCGTCGCGGCGACGCGCCTGCGTTTTGCTTCGCAGTACGCGCGACACACGGAGCTGTTCATCGACCTCGGCGTCCATCTGCCCCACGCGGAATGACGCGGGGCACGAGGGACATAAGGTAGAATAAGGACTATATTCAGAAGGAATTACCAACATGGCTCGCATTACCGTCGAAGACTGCCTGAAGCAAATCCCGAACCGCTTCGAACTGGCGCTCGCCGCCACCTATCGCGCGCGGCAGCTCGCGCAAGGCCATACGCCGAAAATCGAAAGCCGCGACAAGCCGACCGTCGTCGCGCTGCGCGAAATCGCCGCCGGCCAGGTCGGCGTCGAGATGCTGAAGAAGGTGCCGGTGTAACGCGCATCCGGCCCGTTCCAGCCATGTAGTCCACGCGCGCAACGACTCGACCTGGAGGCGAATATGAGCACCACCCCATCGTCCGCCTCCGCGGATTCGACCACCGAAGCCACGGCCCAGTCGCCTGCGCGCCAGTACATCGACGCGGTCCTCGAACAGTCCTTCCGGCATCTGTTCGGGCCGACCGCCACACCGGAGCAGCCGCGCAAGCACGGCGTCGTTTCGATCGCGAAACTGACCGCCGCGCTTGCCGAGTATCTCGCTCCGGACGAAATCAAAGAGGTCAAGGCGGCGTTCCACTTCAGCGACGAAGCCCACCTCGGTCAATATCGCCAGAGCGGCGAGCCCTACATCACCCATCCCGTCGCCGTCGCGGAAATCTGCGCCGGCTGGAAGCTCGACGCGCAGGCCGTGATGGCCGCGTTGCTGCACGACGTGATGGAAGACCAGGGCGTGACCAAGAACGAGCTGGCCGAGCGGTTCGGCCCGAAGGTCGCCGAGCTGGTCGACGGCCTGTCGAAGCTCGACAAGATGGAATTCCGCAGCCGCGAGGAAGCGCAGGCGGAAAACTTCCGCAAGATGCTGCTCGCGATGGCGCGCGACGTGCGCGTCATTCTCGTCAAGCTCGCCGATCGCCTGCACAACATGCGCACGCTCGGCGCGGTGCCGATGGAAAAACGCCGCCGCGTCGCGCGGGAAACGCTCGACATCTACGCGCCGATCGCGCACCGGCTCGGGTTGAACAACACGTATCGCGAGCTGCAGGACATGAGCTTCGCGAACTTCAACCCGCATCGCTACGCGACGCTCGAGAAGGCGGTGAAGGCCGCGCGCGGCAATCGCCGCGAAGTGATCAGCAAGATCCTCGAGGCCGCGCAGCGCGCGATGGCCGACGCGAAGATCGACGCCGAGATCACCGGCCGCGAGAAAACCATCTACAGCGTCTATCGCAAGATGCGCGACAAGCAGCTGTCGTTCTCGCAGGTGCTCGACGTGTACGGCTTCCGTGTCGTCGTCGACAGCCCGCTCGACTGCTACACGTGCATCGGCGCGTTGCACGCGCTGTACAAGCCCGTGCCCGGCAAGTTCAAGGATTACATCGCGATCCCGAAGATCAACGGCTATCAGTCGCTGCACACGACGCTCGTCGGCCCGTTCGGCGCGCCGATCGAGTTCCAGGTGCGTACGCGCAAGATGCACGAGATCGCCGAGGCGGGGGTCGCCGCGCACTGGCTGTACAAGAACGGCAGCGCGGATCTCAGCGACGTGCAGAAGCGCGCGCATCAGTGGCTGAAGTCGCTGCTCGACATCCAGAGCGAAGCGGGCGATTCGAGCGAATTCCTCGAGCACGTGAAGATCGACCTGTTCCCCGACGCGGTCTACGTGTTCACGCCGAAGTCGAAGATCATGGCGCTGCCGCGTGGCGCGACGGCGCTCGATTTCGCGTATTCGATCCACAGCGATCTCGGCAACCAGTGCGTGGCCGTGAAGATCAACAACGAACTGCTGCCGCTGCGCACCGAATTGAAGAGCGGCGACATCGTCGAGGTGATCACCGCGCCGTATTCGAAGCCGAACCCCGCATGGCTCGGCTTCGTACGGACCGGCAAGGCGCGCTCGGCGATCCGCCACTACCTGAAGACGATGCGCCTGAACGAGTCCGTGCAGCTGGGCGAGCGGCTCGTCGACCAGAGCCTGAAGGGCTATGGTCTCGCGCTGGCCGACGTCGAGCCGGAAGTGTGGGAGAAGCTCGTGCAGTGGACGGGCAACAAGAGCCGTCAGGAAATCTTCGCGGACATCGGCCTCGGCCGTCGCGTCGCCGCGGTGATGGCCAAGCGCATCGAGGTGCTGATGAGCGGCCGCGACGCGGACGACGATCTGCCGAAGTCCGAGCGGCATCCCGCGCATCATGCGCCGCCGGTCGTGATTACCGGCACCGAAGGGATGTCCGTGCAGTTGTCCGCCTGCTGCCGGCCGATCCCGGGCGACGCGATCATGGGCTACATCGGCATCGGTCTGGGCATGGCGATTCATACGACGGACTGCCGTGTCGCGCAGCGCATCCATCGCCGCGATCCGGGCCGCTGGATCGACGTCGAATGGGCGCCGCAGCCGGGCCGCCTGTTCGATGTCGCGGTGAAGGCGCTCGTGAAGAACACGAAGGGCATCTTCGCGCGCGTCGCGGCGGACATTACGTCGGCCGACGCGAACATCGTCCATATCGCGATGGACGAGGATCTGACGCACGAATCGACGGTGCTGCGCTTCGTGATCCAGGTCAGCGACCGCGTGCATCTCGCGAACGTGATGCGGCGCGTGAGAACCAATCCCGACGTGATGCGGATCATGCGCGAGCGCTCGACCGACGACGGTGCGCATGCGCGCCATGACGGCGGCATGCGTATCGAGCGCGAGCGGCAGGACTACTGACGCTCACGTGCCCCGGCGGGTGGATTCGATGCTCGACGGACGGCGGCCAATGGCCGCCGTTTTCATTGACGCTACCGAAAGGGCGCGTGACGTTGCCGGCGCGTTGCCGAAGGCGTGCGGGCGATGGTGCGAGTGAGGAGGGCGGGCGCAAAAAGAAAAAGGGCTTTCCCGAAGGAAAGCCCTTTTAAGGTGGCGCGGCTGGCAGGATTCGAACCCACGACCCCTTGGTTCGTAGCCAAGTACTCTATCCAACTGAGCTACAGCCGCACGCAAAACGGTACTGCTTCAACTGTCGGAACCTTCTGCGATGGGAAGGCCCCCAAAAAGTGGCGCGGCTGGCAGGATTCGAACCCACGACCCCTTGGTTCGTAGCCAAGTACTCTATCCAACTGAGCTACAGCCGCACGCAACAACAAAC
>NZ_BCPP01000295.1:0-7097 GCF_016586125.1 Burkholderia sp. E168m23 | reverse complement strand
CGAGCGGCAGCAATTGCGCATCCGGATAGCGGCGCGCGAGATACGTGAGGATCGCCGGCGTTTCGGTCAGCGCGCGCGGCTCGCCCGGAATCACGAGCACGGGCACGCGCGCTTTCGGGTTGATCGCGAGATAGCGCGCTTCGAGGTTCTGCTGCTCGCGCACGGACACGATCTCGACGTCGAACGGCGCGCCGGTTTCCTCCAGCGCGATGTGGGCGGCGAGCGAGCAGGCGCCCGGCGAAAGATAGAGACGATAGGCGTTCATGGCGGGGTGGCCCGACGGGCTGTGGAAGACGGAACCGAGTGTAGGAACGCATGCCGATGCGCGGCAAACGATGAATTGTCGTGCTCGGACATTAGTGATACTAATACCCGTATGCGACGCATCCACCTCCCTCCGCTGCAGACGCTGCGCGCGTTCGAAGCCGCCGTGCGGCTGCAGAGCTTCACGCGCGCGGCCGACGAACTCGCACTCACGCAAGGCGCGGTCAGCCAGCACATTCGCGCGCTCGAGGCGCAGCTCGGCTATCCGCTGTTCACGCGCGAACGCAACGGCGCGACGCCGACGCACGCCGCGCATGCCCTCGCACTGCAGGTTCGCCAGGGCCTGAGCGTGCTCGAACGCGCGTTCGAGCCGACGCTGGCGGTGCGCCGCCGCCCGCGCACCTGCGACGTAACGCTGAACGTGAGCGTGCTGCCGAGCGTCGCCGAGCGCTGGCTCGCGCCGCGCCTGCCGCGCTTCTCCGCCGCGCATCCGCACATCTCGATCGTGCTGCATCCGGACGTGGCGCTCGCGCCGCTGCGCAAGCGCGACCGCATCGACGTCGCGTTGCGCTACGGGCCCGGCACGTGGCCCGGCGTCGTCGCCGAGAAGCTGATGAACGAGACGATCTTCCCGGTCGCGAGCCCTGCATACCGCAATCGCGACGGCGTCGCGCCGCGTACGCCGGCCGATCTCGTGCGCGCGACGTTGCTGCGCCATCCCGCGCAGCCGTGGGAACCGTGGTGCCAGGCCGCGCGGCTCGACCTCACCGAATCCGCGCGCGCGCCGCGCTTCACCGACACGAACGCGCTGATCGACGCGGCACTGAAAGGCCGCGGCGTCGCGCTCGCGCGCCGCTCGCTGATCGAGCCGGAACTCGCCGACGGCACGCTCGTGCGTGTGTCGACGGTACGCATCACCGACGTGTACGCGCACTACGTCGTGTGGCGCCCCGGCCATCCGCACGAAGCCGCGATCCGCACCTGGCTCGACTGGCTGCGCAGCGAAGTGCGGCGCAGGACGCCGCGGCGCTAACGCCAATGCCGATGCCGACGCTCACGCGCGCATCGGCATCGCCACCTTGTCGAGCGTGATCGGCAGATCGCGCACCCGCACGCCGGTCGCGTGATAGACCGCATTGGCGATCGCGGCCGGCACGCCGGTGATGCCGATCTCGCCGATGCCGCGAATGCCGAGCGGATTGAAATGCGTGTCGTTTTCGTCGACGAAACTCACGTCGAGTTCGCCGATGTCCGCGTTCACGGGCACGTGATATTCGGCGAGATTCGCGTTCGTGAAGCGGCCGTGCCGCACGTCGAGATGCGAGCCTTCCTCGAGCGCGGTGCCGAGCCCCCACACCATCCCGCCGATCAACTGGCTGCGCGCCGTCTTCGCGTTGAGCAGGCGGCCGACGCTGTAGACGCCGACGATGCGCGGCACGCGAATCGTGCCGAGCTCGGCGTCAACGTGCACTTCGGCGAACACCGCGCCGAACGAATGGGACGCATAGCGCGACTTCTCGTCGCCGGGCTTCGCCGTCGCCTGCGCGTCGATCGGCTGGCCGCCCGCACGCGCGATCACCGCCGCGGCCGGATCGCGCCGCGACGGGTCGCCGCGATGCACGACCCAGCCGCTGTCGACCGTCACGTCGTCGGCCGCGGCGCCGTGCAGCGGCGATCCGGAGTCGGCAATCGCCAGCGCGATCAGCTTCGCGCGCGCCTGCAGCGCGGCCTCGCGCACGGCGGGCGCGACGCTTGCCGCCGATTGCGAGCCGCCCGATACCGGCGCGCGCGGCAGACTGGAATCGCCGAGCGAAAAGCGCACGTTCTGCGGCGCGAAACCGAGCGCATCGGCCGCGACCTGCGTCATCACCGTATAGGTGCCGGTGCCGATGTCCTGCGTGCCCGACGCGACTTCGGCCGTGCCGTCCGGCAGGATGCGCGCCCGCGCCGACGCTTCGCTGCGGTTCGCCGGATACGTGGCGGCCGCCATCCCGAGGCCGATCAGCGTGTCGCCGTCGCGCATCGTGCGCGGCGCGCCGGTGCGGCGCGACCAGCCGAAGCGCCGCGCGCCGGCCTCGTAGCACTCGCGCAGCTTGTTGCTCGACCACGGCTTGCCCTCCTGCGGATCGACCGCCGCGTAATTCGCGAGCCGCAGCGCGACCGGGTCCATGCCGAGCCGCCACGCGAGCTCGTCCATCGCCGATTCCAGCGCGAACGAGCCCGACGCCTCGCCGGGCGCGCGCATGAACGTCGGCGTGCCGACGTTCAGCGACACGATCCGATGCGTGGTTGCCTGGTTCGGCACCGCGTACATGATGCGCGACGGCATCCCGCACATCTCCATCCAGTCCTCGAACGTCGACGTGGTGGCGATCGTGTCGTGGCGCATCGCGGTCAACGTTCCATCTTGGCGTGCGGCCAGCACGATGCGCTGCTCGGTGAACGGCCGCCCGCCGACCGGACCGAACATCTGCGGCCGCGTCAGCGCGAGACGAACCGGGCGCCCGACCTGCTTCGCGGCCATCGCGCACAACGACACGTGCGACCACGACGAACCCTTGCAGCCGAAGCCGCCACCGAGGAACGGTGAAATCACGCGCACGTGTTCCGGCGCGATGCCGAAGACCGCGGCCACCGCCGTGCTCGCGCTCGACACACCCTGCGTCGCGTCGTGCAGCGTGAGCGTCGGGCCGTCCCAGCGCGCCATCGTCGCGTGCGGCTCGATCGGGTTGTGGTGCTGCATCGGCGTCGTATAGGTTGCGTCGACGCGTACCGCGCCTTCGCGCAGGCCGGCCTCGACGTCGCCGCGCTGCGTATCCATCGCGCGGCCCTGCTGCTTCGGCGGCACGCGCGCGCCGCGCTTCGCCTGCGCGAAATCCACCACCGCATCGCTCGCGCGATAACGCACCTGCACCGCATGCGCGGCGTCGGTCGCCTGCTCGAGCGTTTCGGCGACGACGACCGCGACGGGTTCGTTGCTGTAGCGCACCGTGTCGTCCTGCAGCAACGTGAGCCGGCGCCCGGCGGGCGGCGACAGCGGCGGCCGGCCGCCGTTGGGCAGCCGCATCGCGTTCTCGTGCGTGATCACGATCAGCACGCCCGGCATCGCGCGGGCGCGCGCCGCATCGATCGATTCGATGCGGCCGGACGCGATCGTGCTCGTCACGAGCACCGCATGCGCGAGCCGCGCATCGGAGAATTCGGCCGCGTAATGCGCGCCGCCCGTCACCTTCAGCACACCGTCGACCCGGTCGAGCGGTTGTCCCGTCAACGTGTTCATGCGGTACCTCCCGTGGCAGCGGCTGCCGTTCCGACCGCACGGACGATCGCCCGCTGCGCGAGTGCGACCTTGAAGCCATTGCCGTCGAGTGGCCGCGCATCGCGCAACGCCAGCGTGGCCGCCTCGCGCAACGTCGCGTCGGTCGGGGTGCGGCCCGCGAGATGCGCTTCCGCCTCCGTCGCACGCAACGGCTTGTGCGCGACGCCGCCGAGCGCGATTCGCGCGTCGGCGACGCGCGGGCCGTCCATCCGCAGCGCGGCCGCGACCGACACCAGCGCGAACGCGTAGCTCGCGCGATCGCGCACTTTCAGATAGTGCGCATGGTCGGCAAAGCGCGGCGGCGGCAAGTCCACCGCGGTGATCAGTTCGCCCGGTTCGAGCGTCGTGTCGAGATCGGGCCGGTCGCCCGGCAAGCGGTGAAACGACGCGATCGGAATCTGCCGTGCGCCGCGCGGGCCGCTCACCTGCACGACGGCGTCGAGCGCGGCGAGCGCGACGCTCATGTCCGACGGGTTCACCGCCACGCACTGCGGGCTCGCGCCGAGGATCGCGTGCATCCGGTTGTGGCCGCCGATCGCCGCGCAGCCGCTGCCCGGCTCGCGCTTGTTGCACTGCGCGAACGCGGGATCGTAGAAATACGGGCAGCGCGTGCGCTGCATCAGGTTGCCGCCGACGGTCGCCATGTTGCGCAATTGCGCGGACGCGCCGGCGAGCAGCGCCTGCGACAGCAGCGGATAGTCGGCGCGCAGGCGCGGATGGTCGGCCGCGTCGCTGTTGCGTACCAGCGCGCCGATGCGCACGCCGCCGCCGGGCAGCGCGTCGACCGTATCGAGGCCCGCGATGCGTGTGATGTCGATGAGCGTGACGGGCCGCGCGACGCCGCCCTTCATCAGGTCGAGCAGGTTCGTGCCGCCGCCGATGAATGCCGCGCCGGGCCGCTGCGCCGCGCGCACGGCGCCGGCGACGTCCGTCGCGCGTTCGTAGGAGATCGCTTCCATTGCGGTGCCCTCCGTCGGCTAGCCGTGCGCCGCATGCGCGGCGCGCACGGCGGCGACGATGTTCGGGTACGCGCCGCAGCGGCACAGGTTGCCGCTCATGCGCTCGCGGATCTCGTCGTCCGACAGGTGCTCGGGACGGCGCCGCACGTCGTCGGTAGCCGCGCTCCCCGCGCCCGCCGCGAACTCGTCGAGCAGCGCGGTCGCCGAGCAGAGCTGACCGGACGTGCAGTAGCCGCACTGGAACGCATCGCATTCGACGAATGCGCGCTGCACCGGGCTCAGCTCGCCGCCGCGCGCCAGCCCTTCGACGGTCGTGATCCGCGCGCCTTCGTGCATCACCGCGAGCGTCAGGCAGGCGTTGATGCGCCGCCCGTCGACGAGCACCGTGCACGCGCCGCACTGCCCGCGATCGCAGCCCTTCTTCGTGCCCGTGAGTCCCGCGTATTCGCGCAGCGCGTCGAGCAGCGTGACGCGCGGTTCCAGCTGCAGCGTGTACGCGCGCCCGTTGATGTCGAGACGCACAGGCTGCGCCGGCACCGTATCGCGGCGGGGCGCAGCCGGCGTGGACGCCGCGTACGGGGGCTGCGAATGAACGTGCGATGCTGCGCTGACGGTCGCGGCAGCCGCCGCGGACTGCAGGAAGCGGCGCCGCGCGGCGCTGGACGGCGTATCGTGCGACAGCAGCGGCGCCCCCGCTGAATGGCTGGTCCCGAGCGGCGACGCGGCGGCATCGCGCGCCGGTTCGGCAGACGGAGAATCGGATCGATCGCTGGACATGACTTCTGCTCGCTCCATGGTGGATGGACGCGGATGTGCCGCCCGTGCCTGAATGGCAGCACGGTCGGCACGCGCATCGGCAAAGAGCAATTCGGGTGCCGCGAAATTGTGGGGACAGCGTACCGGTGCAGTGCCGGCCGCCTGTGCGTGGCGCATACCCAGCGGCAGCGGGCCGCGTTGGTGGTGATAGCGCCTTCATGACGCCACGCTGGCGCGCGGCTGGCCGTTCGCTGACGAAGCGGCAATAACGCCCGATTTTTGGGCGTGACGGGCCGGCCAACGGTCGCAAGTTGCCGGGCGCATGTGTGCCATCGCGCGCATGGCGCCCGCCTAGTCGCGGCCGGGTCGCGGCGTGGCGCGCCGTGTAAATGTGCGCAGCATCCGCGTCTGCTGGAAAATTCCGCCATGCGTGCCGGCGGATCGCCGCGACGGCCTTCGGTCAGCCTGACGAAAACCTGGCGCGATCACGCCCCGAACGCAGACGATTCACCGAAACGTCGCATCGCGGCGGCATACTCGAAAACGTTTCCCGATCAGCCTGCCAGGAGAGAAGTCATGCGTCGCGTTTCCGTCGCCGTCGTTCTGTGTGCCGCCGTGTTCGTTGCTGCCTGCAGCGACGACGCACCGCACGACGCCAACGCGACCGACGCCGCGCCGCAGGCCGGCGCCTCGAGCGGCGCCGCCAGCGCGTTCAACAGCGACGCCACCGCGAATACCGCCGCGTCCGATGCCGCGCCGCTCGCGCCGCCCGTCGTGCACTACCCGCCCGATGACGACGACGATGCGAAGCCCGCCGCGAATGCAGCCGCCTCCAGCACGGCCGCGTCGTCGCCGGGCTGATTCCGTCGCCACCTGATAGAAGTCGGTACCGCTCAGGGAGAGCGGCGGGCGCTCACGTCGAGCCAGCGCTGGCATGACGTAACGGTCGGCGACGGCATGAACGGCACGGTGTCGCGCCGCCTCACGGGCGATGCCGAGCCGGCCGGCCAAGGGATTCGGACCCGGCCGCCGTCAGGCCCGTGCGCGCGCCACAAGCGCCGCAAGCGCGACGGCGCGCGATGCCGCGACCACCGCCGCGCGGCAGGCGCCGCGCAACCCGCCCGTCAGACCGCGTGCGCGAGCGCGCGATCGACGAGCGCGGCCTCGAAGCCGTCGTCCGCGTCGCGAAAGCGCAGCGGCGCCGCACAATGCACCAGCGTGTCGATGAAATATTTCGCGCGCGGCCACGGCCCGAAGCCGGCCGCCGTGTTGATGTGCCCGGCGTCGCCGAGGTTCACGAATGCGCTGCCCAGGCGCTGCGCGAGCGCGCGCGCATCGGCGAGCGGCATCCACGGATCGGTCTCGCTGCCGATCACGATCGACGGCACCGCGAGCCGGCGCGCGTCGAACGGCCCGGCAAAGGTGAATTTCTTCGGGCTGGCCGGCGCGACGAACAGCACGCCCGCGACGTCGCCCACATGCGGCCACTGCGCGAGCGCATGCGCGGCCGCGAGGCAGCCGAAGCTGTGCGCGGCGAGCACGAACGGGCCGCGCTCGCGATCGAGCAGCGCGCGCACCGATTGCGCCCAGCCCGCGAGATCGGGCGCGTCCCAGTCGTGCTGCTCGACGCGCAACGAGCGCGGGAACTGCCGCTCGAGCCAGGTCTGCCAGTGGGCGCCTTCGCTGCCGTGCAGGCCCGGAACGGTGACGAGCCGCGGCGGCCACGCCGATTTGCTGCATGCGCGCATGATTGCCCTCGCTTGCTTGAAGACGAGGTTCGATTGTGGCGTCGGGCACGC
>NZ_BCPP01000294.1:0-7102 GCF_016586125.1 Burkholderia sp. E168m23 | reverse complement strand
CGTCGACGTGTCGGCCGATTTCGCGAAGTGCATTCAGGAAGTCAGACCGACGTCCTATATGGCGCCGCCGCGCTTCTATCAGAAGTTCGCGACCCAGATCATCAACCACGTGAACGGCAGCAGCGAAGCCGAGCGGAGAAACTACACGCTCGCGCTCGGCATCGCGCGGGAAGTGCTGGCCGATCGCCAGGATGCAGGCACGGGCGACCCGTTCAAGGAACAGCTCTACGCCATCTGCCGTGAGCACGTGTTCAAGCCGTTGCTGGCCAGAATCGGCTTCGACGATTTGCGCTATCCGTACACGGCCTCCGCTCCGGTGCCGCCCGAGGTCGTCACGCTGTTTCAGTTGTGGGGCGTCAACCTGAAAGAGAATTACGGGCAAACGGAGATGGTCGGCGGCAACCTCGCGCAGGTGACCGACTGGTCGAGGCCCGGCAACTCCGGCGTCCCGCTCGACGACCCCGCCTGGGAAACCCGCGTGTTGCCGGACGGCGAAATGATCGTTCGGGGGCCGGGGCTGTTCATCGGCTACTGGAACAAGGAAGCCGAAACGAAGGCCGCGCTGCGGGACGGCTGGCTGTACACCGGCGATATCGTCGACGTCGGCGCGGACGGGTCGTACAAGCTGATCGATCGAAAGAAGGAGCTCATCAATACGGCCGCCGGCAAATCGATCAGCCCGGTGCAGGTCGAAAACGAACTGCGCCAGAGTCCGTACATTACCGAGGCACTCGTGATCGGCGAAGGGCGCAAGTATCTGACGGCGTTGATCGAAGTCGACGGCACGCTCGCCATGGACTGGGCCAGGACGCACGACCCGTCGGTCACGCAGTACGCCGATCTGGCCAGTTCGCAGCCCGTTATCGACCTGATCCGTGAAGAAGTGGAAAAGGCAAATGCGAGGTTGGCGCGCGCGGAGCAGATCAAGGCGTTCAGGATATTCCCCGAGGAACTCACACCGGAAAACGGCGTGATGACCGCCACGCGCAAGAAACGCCGCAAGGCATTGATGGCACGCTACGCGCACATTATTGCCGG
Organism: Burkholderia sp. E168m23; assembly: GCF_016586125.1. Lineage (NCBI taxonomy): Bacteria > Pseudomonadati > Pseudomonadota > Betaproteobacteria > Burkholderiales > Burkholderiaceae > Burkholderia > Burkholderia sp. E168m23. The sequence continues at coordinate 6,064 of NZ_BCPP01000294.1, read as the reverse complement.
CCTTTACGACGATGCCGAAGAGCAGTTGATCAAGGAGCAGCTCGTCGGTTCAGGGACAGCAGCGTCCGTTCACCGGCAATAGGAATCGCCGGCAGCGCAATTGGCCACGAGAACCCGTCGACGGTGCGGCGTGGGTGATGAACGGTGCAACGCCACGGGTACTTCACCACGCATGCTTCATGCAAGGACCCGTGGCGCGCCGCCACGAAGCCGCACCGCCGTTCCGTCCACCGAGAGAGGTACCGCCGTGATAGCACTTTCCCCCGACCGCACGACCTTCCGCGAAGCCATGTCCCGTATCGGCGCAGCGGTGAATATCATCACCACCACGACACCTTCCGGCGATGTCGGCATGACGGTGTCCGCGGTGTGCTCCGTCACCGACGATCCTGCTACGGTGCTCGTTTGCATAGACCGGTCCAGCCGTCAATATGGACACTTCAGCAAGGCGGGCATCATCTGCGTCAACGTTCTTTCCCATGAGCACGAGATGCTTGCACCGATCTTCGCGGGCAAGGGCGATGTCCAGATGACCGAGCGCTTCACGTACGGCGAGTGGATCCGTCTCGTCACGGGTGCGCCGGTGCTGGCCACAGCGGCCGCGAGTCTCGACTGCACGGTGGACCGGAGCATCGACATCGGCACACATACGGTCTTTTTCTGCGCCGTGCAGGCGCTACATCTCGGCTCCGCGTGTACGGGCCTCGTCTATCACGGGCGCGCTTATCATCGGCTGCCGCAGCAGCATGCGTGACACGGCGCGGCCGTTCCCCAGCGACCACAAGGCCAGGCCGATTGTTGCCGTTCGAAGTTTCTGCTGACAGTGTCCGCCGATACTGCTGATGGGTGCGTTTGCGGTGGCGTAGTCAGCAAAGGACGAGAGCTACACCGGGACGATGGAAGTCGATGGTGGGCTGCCCCGGCGTTATACAAATAGCCGGTCTTCCGATGTAGAGCGATGACCTGGTGTAGGCGTTCATTATTAGCGCTAGCCGTGTTCAGAAACGTTGCTAGCGGAAATTCTCAAAGAAGCCTCGGCGAACAGGGACTTTTTGAAGCTTTCTGGCGGCTGCTTAGCCGTTGCGTTTCTGCAACGGAAACTTGGCCAATGTTCACTAACGTTGCTAGCACGTTGCACGTGTTCTTTAATACTGCTAGCGCACGTGTCGCGTGGATTGATAGGGATCCATATGGCTTCGATCGAAGAGCGGGCCGCTCGAGCAGCGAAGATTGCGTCCGTGCTTCGACCGCTTGGCAACGGCGTGCTTTCCCGACAGCAGGCTGAACGAGCAGCACAGCTATTAGGCGTTCACTGCACCACCGTATATCGCCTGCGTCGACGTTTCCTCGCAGATCCGGTCGCCAGCACATTAGAGCCAAGGCAGCCGGGTAGGGCGACCGGGGGCAGACTGGACGCCGCCGTCGAATGCGTCATCGACGAGGCCGTGCACGAATGGCTCCCTGATCAGCGACACCTTGCGCATCCTGCAACTGATCTTGTACTTGAGGTGAAACGTCGCTGCAGCGTTGCAGGTCTATCGCCTCCAAGCAGGTCAACAATTGCTCGACGGTGGCTCTCCTATCGCGAGCAGGATGCTTTGGCACGAGCTGCGCTCCCGAACGCTGCAGTTGCCCCTGGCACATTCCAGGTCCGACATCCGTTAGATATCATGCAGGTTGATCACACGCAAGCGGACATCCTGCTCGTTAGCGAACTGGACGGACAGATTATCGGTCGACCGTGGCTGTCTGTGGCTCTCGACGTTGCTACGAGATGTGTGCTTGGCTTTTATGTCGCAATGGAGAGGCCGGGGGCTGCGACGGTAAGCTTGCTCCTCTCGCGCGTAGTTCTGCGCAAAGAGCCGTGGCTCGAAAGACTAGGCGTTGAGGCTGACTGGCCGATGCGCGGTATCCCTCGAACGCTGCATCTTGATAACGCGGCCGAATTCAAAAGCCGTGCCCTTCGCAGTGGATGCCGCGAGTACGGCATTGAACTGATGTACCGACCGGTGGGCAAGCCGCACTTTGGTGGCCACATCGAGCGGCTGAACAGGACCTTGATGGAGCGCGTACGTGGCCTCCCTGGTTCGACTGGATCGTCAGTCAAAGGGCGCAAGGCGCGCCAGGCCGAAAAGACAGCTTCGCTTACGTTGAAGCAGTTCGAGCAGTGGCTGGCTGTCGAGATCGGTAGGCGTTATCACTGCGGCCCCCACCGCGGTTTGTTGGGACTTCAGCCCGCGCAAAAGTGGCAGGAAACATGGCGAGCAGCGGATTCACGATGCTTGCCAGCTCAACCGGATGCCGAACTGAAGTTTCTGATCCGGTTCCTGCCAGTCGCATCCCGGACCATTCAGCGGGACGGCCTCAAGCTCTTCCTGATCCGCTATTGGCATCCCTTGTTCGCGGCATGGCGGGAAACACGCCGGTCCGTGACGGTCCGCTATCACCCAGAAGACCTCTCGCGCATCTTCGTAAGCGCTGGCAGAGGCAGTTTCGTTGAAGTGCGATACGCGGACTTGCGTCGGCCTCCCATCTCGCTGTTCGAACAGCGAGCAGCTTTGCGAGCTATCCGGGCTAGGGGACAACGGGCAGTATCGGAGAGGGAGATATTCGAGACTGTTGAGCAGCAGCGACAACTGGTCGTCACTTCCCAGCGGGCTACTCGAGCGCGACGCCGCATGGCACGTCAAGCTGGCGGTTTGGTTCCGAAGAGCAGCATCGAAGATCTCTCACTCACTGAACAGCGGCAGGTCGAGCAGGTAAACTACGACGCACCAGTTACCGCGTATGACGTTGAACAGTGGTAGGGGGCCAGCATGAAGCAAGATGATTTCGCGCATCTGCTACCCGCAGCAAGAGATCAGGTCCTACTCGGAAAAGAGGATCGCATAAAGAGTCTGCTACGTGACCGGTGGATCGACTATCCCCGAGCGACTGAAGCCTTACAGCTACTGCAGCGGCTCTATGACACGCCGAGACGTGAGCGCATGCCGTGTCTTCTGCTGCACGGCGACTCGAACATCGGGAAAACCAAGATAACGGCCAAGTTCAGGCGAGCGCACCCCAGCGAGTTCGACGAGAGAACCGGGGTAGAGCGGTGTCCGGTCGTGAGCGTACAGATGCCTCCCACCCCCGATCAGCACCGCTTTTACGCCGCCTTGCTCTTTGAGCTCGGTGCGCCACATAACCCCGCTGCAGGGCTTGCCACACTCGAGCGGCTCGCTCGCGACATCTTGCGGCGGATGTCGCCGCAGATGCTAATCGTAGACGAGGTCCATCACCTGCTCGCCGGAACCTACCGTGAGCAACGCGCCTCTTTGAACCTTCTAAAATACCGAGCCAACGACCTGCAGATTAGCATGGTCCTTGTCGGTACGCGCGATGCCGTTCTAGGGCTTCAGACCGATTCACAGATGATCAGCCGCTACAGACCATTCGAGATCCCAAGGTGGAGGGAAAGTGAAAGTCTTCGCAGGCTCATGGCTGCGTTCGAGAAAGTCTTGCCGCTACGAAAACCATCGAATCTGTCGCGACGTGAGATTGTCCAGCTCGTTCTCGAGATAAGCGGAGGGCTGACTGGCGCCATATCTACGATCCTCAACGAAGCAGCAGAGTTGGCGATCAGGAACGGTGACGAGTGCATCGATATCGCTCACCTAGAACGAGTTGCCCGCGCGTATGTCTGACACCCACCGGCCGTGGCCCATCGCACCTCGCCCCTTCCTGGAAGAGGCGTTTGGTAGCTGGTTGGGTCGAATCGCGGCGCGGTATCAGACGAGCGTAGACCTGATCTGGGAATCGGGCACAGGCGTAGCGATGCCTAGCCTGACCAAGGCCGGCTGGATCCTCTTTCCCCCAGTTCCATCCGCAACTCTGAGCCGTCTATCTCGCGTAGCGCGGCTCAACGATGGCATTCTGAGCATGATCCAGACGCCGCATGAGTGGGTCTTCGACCAGAAGTACTTGGTGTATTGCTTCAGATGTCTTGTTCTGAACGACGCCGATGTCACTGCATCACGGTGGAAGAGGGAGTGGCTCGATCCGTCAGCCGACTACTGCCGGGTGCACCACAGCCTGCTCGAGACTGTTCCGCAATCGATTTTCGCCAGAGCTCCGAATTTCGACGCCGCGCTGCGGGCGATATCACGTTATCGATGCCCACCGCTTAGGCTGAGCAAAACACTACGCTAGCAGTATTAGTGAACATTGCTAGCACTACTTTGGGCACGGCTAGCATTGATTGTGAACTGCTACACGAGCTGGCCGTGCCCGGCTTGCGCATCGGATTCAAATTCCGGTGGACCGCCCTCGGTGGTGGTGTAGCGACCGAGGCGAAAATCACGCAGCAAGCCCGCATGACGATCACGCCCGACCTGCCGCTGCCGTTTGACGCGCAAGCCGCCGCAAAGATCGGCGGATTGGTTATTGTGATCTCAGGCGCCTCTTGTCGTCATGCTCACTTTCGCACTGGGCGGCTGTTGAAATTCGGAGCGGTGACCTGGCCCACTCGATCAATCGCGCTGGCTGCGCGTTTTAGGTAGCATGCCGTGGAAGCAATGAAAAAGGGCTCCAACGGCATAAGCGATGGTCGCTTCACTGCCGCTGGAGCCCGTTCAGGGCCAGCCAGTTACTGGCCTGCGGCCAGTGCCTTAACCCTCTCGGTTGTTAGTGCGTTGCCGGCAATGCCCCAGTCACCGCTCTTTACTTCCTCAACGATAACCCAGGTAACGGGCCGCATGCTTTCGCCCTCGATCGACACCATGGCGTCGGTAAGGGTAGAAATGATCTTTTCCTTGTCGGCTGCGGAGAAAACGCCTTCGATGACTTTTACGTTAATGAGCGGCATAAGTGTTCCTTTGGTTCGTTTGAATTGATGCTGCTGTCTTGCCTTACGTCGGCTTGATTCAATGGTATTGCTTCACAATTGCATCTCGGATTCGTTCGAGGGACAGCCGAAGCTGCGCCCGCGGACACGCAAGATTGAGTCGCACTCTGCGGTCGCCGTTCTCGACGAACATCTCTCCGCCTTCCAGAACGACGCCTGATTTTTCAAGAAAGAAACGCGTGAGGTTGACTGAATCGTCGAAATAGGTCCGTAGGTCGATCCACGCCAGATAAGTCGCTTCCGGAACGCGAAATTTTGCTTTTGGCAAGTGATCGCTCAGAAAGTGTTGAGTCAGGGCGAAGTTCTCGTCCAGATACAGCCGCAGCGCATCCAACCACGGAGCGCCATCGCGGTACGCACCGATGGCGGCGGCGAGACTGAGCGGGTTCACGAACGGGTAGTGGCGCCGTTTCCATTCTGAGCGCAATTCCGGATCCGGGATGATGACGGTCGCGATCATCATTCCTGCCAGATTGAACGTCTTGCTAACGGCCATGCACGTGATGATGTCTGGGCTACCCGGGAACAACTTCGCCAACGGCGTGTGTGCATTTCCGGTTCTTAGCAAGTCGCAATGGATCTCGTCAGAAACAATCTTCACACCGTTTGCGATGCAGAGTTCACCCATTCGGCGCAGCTCGTCGCTTGTCCAGATCCGGCCGGTCGGATTGTGAGGGTGGCAGAGGAAAAAGAGCTTCACCGCCGGATCGCTAACTTTCGCTTCGAAGTCCTCAAAGTCGATCGAGTACTTGCCGTCGTCGGATGCGAGCATGCGTGACGTCACGAATTCGCGATCGCGCTGAAGCGCCGCGTGTTTGAAGTATCCATAGGCCGGCGTCAGACTAAGCACTTTGTCGCCGGGGCGGCACACATATTCTACGAGTGCGAAGAGGGCTGGTATGACGCCGAGTGAGACCTGCATTTCCTCGCGAGCGAAATGCCAGCTGTATCGTTGCGCACACCAGGAGTGGAAAGCCTGATAGAGCTGCTCGTCCAGGTCCGCCGTGTAGCCGAAGATGGGATGTTTGAGGCGCTCGGTAATGGCATCGATGGCGGCATCGGGGGCGGCGAATTGCATGTCGGCGACCCACATCGATATCAGCTCTTCTCTCGGCATCTCGAGTGCAAGTGCAGGTGCATCCGCTCCGAACAGATAATTCGCGAAACCTTCCTCCGCCA
>NZ_BCPP01000293.1:0-7106 GCF_016586125.1 Burkholderia sp. E168m23 | reverse complement strand
ACCTTTTCGTCGACGAGCTCGGGCCCGACGAACGTGTAGTTCGCGCCGCGCGGCGATTTCAGGAACCCGATCGCGGCCTGCACTTCATCCTGGAGGGCCGCGTCGAGGCGGCCGGCGATCAGGTCGGCATACACGCCGTCCTGGTTCTGGTACGACACGACGTTCGCGCCTTGCTTGCCCCAGTACGCCTTCGCATACGTTTCCTGCGTCGTGCCCTGCTCGACGCCGATCGATTTGCCCTTCAGCGATGCGGCGGTCGGCAGCAGCGACGAGCCCTTCTTCACGACGAGCCGCGTCGGCTGGTTGTAGATCTTCGTCGTGAAGCCGATCTGCTGCGCGCGCTGCGGCGTGATCGACATCGACGACAGCACCGCGTCGAACTTCTTCGCCTTCAGCGCCGGAATCATCCCGTCGAAATCGTTCTCGAGCCACACGCATTTGGCCTTCAGGCGCGCGCAGATCTCGTTGCCGAGGTCGATGTCGAAGCCGACGAGCTTGCCGTCCGGCGCCTTCGATTCGAACGGCGCGTAGCTGGCGTCGGTGCCGAAGCGGATCGTGGTCCAGTCCTTCGCGACGGCGGGGCCTGCGGATACCGCGAGCAGGGCGATCGAAACAGCGGCAATCAGTCTCTTCATGGTGCGTTCCTTGGCATGGTGCATCCGGTTTCCGTGCGACATGGTCTCCACGGACACGACCCGCGCCGTGACGCGGTGTCCGCCCGGCCATTAAGGCAGAAAATAAAATAAGAGTCCAGAATGGACAAAAAATATCGATTTGTCGGACGGGCTTGACGATCGTTGGGTGCGACCCTTGCAAAAATACGAGAATGGACTAATCTTGTTAGTAAATTCGTTTCGAGACTAACCGTCATGTCACAGCCCGCCTATGAATCGCATTCCGCCTTGCCGCACGCTTCGGTCGCGCAGATGTCGGCGGCCGGCCTGCGTGCGTTTTTCAACATCGCGCGCGACTGGGAACTGACGATCGACGAGCAGATCGTGCTGCTCGGGTCGCCCGGCCGCTCGACGTTCTTCAAGTGGAAGGCCGCGCCGGAATCGGCGCGCCTGCCGCGCGATACGCTCGAGCGGCTGTCGCTCTTGCTCGGTATCTACAAGGGCTTGCAGATCCTGCTGCCGCAGCCCGCTGCGGCCGATGCTTGGGTCAAGCGGCCCAACGATGCGGCGCCGTTCGGCGGCAAGCGCGCGCTCGACCGGATGCTGGCCGGCAACGTCGGCGACCTGGTGGCCGTGCGGCAATATCTCGATGCGATGCGGGGTGGCTGGGCGTGACGACACCGATCGAAGTCACCCGGTGGCCCACGACCACCGTCGACTGGGCGCCCGCCTATCGCGTGATTCCCACCCGTTTTCCGGCCATCAACCTGTTCGACCGCGTCGCGTCGGCGGACGATTTCGACGCGCTCTACGCGCTCGAATCGCTGACCAACGACCGCATCCGCAACGAAGTCGGCACGCTCGAGCTCGTGCCGCCCGCCGAGCGCCGCTACGGGCAGGGCTGGGGGCCGATCATGGCCGCGTTCACGCACCTGAATCCGCTGGGTAGCCGCTTTTCGGACGGCAGCTACGGCGTGTTCTACTGCACGCGCTCGCGCGATACGGCGATCGCGGAAACGCGCTATCACAGCGGGCTGTTCCTCGCCGCGACCAAGGAGCCGCCGATGCGCCAGCAGATGCGGCTCTATACCGTGCTCGCGCACGGCGACGTTGCCGACGTGCGCACGTGGCCGCAGCGCGATCCCGCGTTGCTGGACCCGGTCGACTACAGCGCGGGGCAGGCATTCGGCCGCGCGGTGCGCCAGGCGGGCGGCGCGGGGATCGTCTATCCGTCGGTGCGCGACCCGCGCGGCGAATGTCTCGCCGCATTCCGCACGACGCTGCTGCGCGACTGCCAGCATGCGGCCTATCTCGAATACAACTGGAACGGCTCGGCCGTCGATGCGGTGTTCGAACTGAATCAGGTCGGCTAGCGTTTGCTTGGCCGGGCGCGGCGGGCGTTGCATTGCGCGGAGCGGACACCGACCGGCCCGTCACGGCAGCGGCCAGTCGCCCGCGTGGCGTTCGCGCGCCTCGGCCTGCGTCATCGACCACGTGCGGCCGGTGCGCGGCTCGGCGAGCGTGAGGCGCCCGGCCGGCGCGAACGCACCCGTGTCGATGAACCATTGCGCGCCGATCCGTTGCGGTTCACGCACCGGCGTGTGCCCCGTGCAGGTCAGCGACAGTCCGGCCTGCCGCGCCGGATCGGCGAGCCCCTGGATCAGATCGCGGCCCCAGATCAGCCGCTCGCGCACGTCGTGCGGATAGCTGCCGGTATCGAGCTCCGCATCCGAGCCGAAGAATTCCGCATGCAGCACGTTGAAGCGCGCCGGGCCGTCGCCGATCACGCGCACGAGCGGCAGCGCGTCAACGCGTGCCGCATGCGCGTGCAGCCGTTCCGGCGGCAGGTCGGCGCCCCAGTCGCCGCCGATCCCGCGCCACGCGTCGGGCGGCAGCTTGCCGCGTGCGACGAGGCTCAGCACTTCCTCGTGATTGCCTCGCACGACGTGGCACCACGGCCGGTCGAGCAGGTCCAGCGCGGTTTCGGAGGCCGGGCCGCGGTCCACGAGATCGCCGACCGAGAACAGCCGGTCGCGGGCCGGATCGAAGCGGACGTCGTGCAGCAGCGCGCGCAGCACGTCCACGCAGCCGTGCAGGTCGCCGACGACGAAGTCGCGGCCGGCCGGGTTCGCGGGATGGCGGCAGAGCAGGGCGGTGGCGGTCATCCCCTTATCTTAGGCGCTCGTGCCCATCGCCACGTCACGACGGAATGGCGATAATCGGGGCGCGTTACCCGCCGGCGCGGCGGCTTTCCCGCGCACCGGCCGAACCCTTTCCATCCGCTTTCGGAATCACACGATGACGCTTTATCCGCAGGTATTACGCAACCGGCCGCGCATGGTCGCGGCGTTCGTCGCCGGCGTGCTGTGCGCGGTGCTGCTGCCGTTTCCGCTGCGCCCGACCGCGCGGGCGCTGATCGGCTGGGATTGCGCGGTCTGGCTGTACCTCGTGCTGATGTGGGTGCGCATGGTGACCGCGCATCATCACAAGGTGCGCGAAGTCGCGGTCCGCGAGGACGAAAACGCGACGACCGTGCTGACCGTCGTGTGCCTCGCGACCGTCGCGAGCGTGGCGGCGATCGCGATCGAACTCGCGACCGCCAAGAGCGTCGGCTTCAGCGCGGGGCTCAGCCACTACGCGATCACGGGCGCGACGCTGTTCGGCGCGTGGTTCCTGATCCCGACGATCTTCACGCTGCACTATGCGCGGCTCTATTACGGCTCGCCGAGCAACGATCGCGCGCTCCGTTTCCCCGACCGGAACCCGGAGCCCGATTACTGGGATTTCCTGTATTTCGCGTTCACGCTCGCGGTCGCGTCGCAGACGGCCGACGTGTCGCTCGCGAACCGCTCCGCGCGGCGCTCGGTGCTCGCGCAGTCGATCCTGTCGTTCTACTTCAACATGGCCGTGCTCGGCTTGTCGATCAACGTCGCGGCGGGGCTGCTGAGCTGACGCCGGTTACTTGAGCAGGTCGTACCGGCCGCCGCGCTCCAGCGCGCGCTGGTACGCGGGCCGCGCATGGATCGTGTCGAGAAAGCGCGCGATCGCCGGATACCGGCTGCCACCGCCGCGCGCGGTCGCGGCTTCGAGCGGAAAGCTCATCTGGATGTCGGCCGCGCTGAAGCCGTCGCCGACGAACCAGCCGCTGCGCGCCAGCGCACCGTCGACGTGGCCGAGATGCAGGTCGATCTGCGGATCGACGAAACCCGACTGCAGCGTCGCGGCGATCTTGCGTGCGATCGGCCGCGCGAAGAACGGCATCGGCGCATGCGCGATCCGCAGCGCGACGAGCTTGAGCAGCAGCGGCGGCATCGCCGACCCTTCCGCGTAGTGCAGCCAGTACGTGTAGTCGTGCCGCTCGGGCGAGCCGGGCGGCGGCGCGAGGCGCCCGTTGCCGTAGCGTTCGACCAGGTATTCGATGATCGCGCCCGATTCGGCGAAGGTGCGGCCGTCGTCGGTCACGACAGGCGACTTGCCGAGCGGATGGATCGCGCGCAATTCGGCCGGCGCGAGCATCGTTTTCGGATCGCGTTCGTAGCGCACGATCTCGTACGGCACATCCAGTTCTTCGAGCAGCCAGAGCACGCGCTGCGAACGCGAGTTGTTCAGGTGATGGACGGTGAGCATGTCGAGGCCGGAAGGGGGCGGGAACGCCATCATACCGAGCGCGCGCGGCGCATTCGCGAATCGTGTGGTGCGCGCCGTGGCGGGCCGCTTCGAATCGTCAAGCGCGCCGCACCGCGATCCACGCGCCCCAGAACAGGCTCGCGAAAAAACGCAGCGGCGCATCGAAGCCCGCGTCGCGCAGCAGCGCGAACACGGCTTCCTCGGACGCGGGCGGATCGGCGCCCTGCAGGATCTTCGCGAGTTGCGCGCGCACGGCGTCGGACGTGGCGCCCTTCATGCGCCAGCGCTGCTGCCAGGCGTCGAGCAGGCGCGGGTGGTCCGCGTAGCGGCGATGGTTGCCGGCGAGCACGAGCGGCGCGCCGGGCTTCAGTCGCCGCGCGATCGCATGCAGCAGCGCGGCTTTCGCGTCGTCGCCCGGCACGTGATGCAGCACGCCGATCAGCGTCGCGCCGTCGAACGCGGGCGCATCGGGCAACGCGTCGACGCCATCCTCGACGAACGCGGTACGCGCGCCGAAACCCGCGGCTTCGACATTCGAGCGCGCGAGCGCGAGCATCGGCGCGGACGGGTCGACGGCCGTGAATTGCCAGCCCGGTTCGAGCGCGGCTGCTACGCAGATTTCCTGCCCCGTGCCGCCCGCGCCGGCCACGAGAATCCGGGCATCGGTCGCACCGATCGCCGACGCGAGCATGCAGGCGGCGAGTTCGTGACAGGCATCGTAGCCGGCGAGCGCGATGCGCGATTGTTCGGCGTATTCGTGCGCGCGTGACGGATCGAATTTCGCGGCGCTGGCGGGAAGCGACATGGCGGGTTCCTTTTGACGGGAGCGGACGACGTGTCCGCGAGCATGACGCGCAGCGTATGTGCGCGCGGCCGGCGCAACAAGACGGGCAATCATTCCGGTATGCCGACTACCCGACTCGCGGGCGCATGCCGCTTCGTTTCCGGCGGCGGTTTCCCGGGGTCGATTCGCATTTAAAAATGTCTGACCACACCGCATCGCGGTGGCGAATCCGGCGCATACTCGTTTCTCTCCCCCCGCCTGGCCGTCGCATGCCGGGCCCCGATGCGCTGCGCCAGTGGCGCGGCCATGCCGCTCGGTACGCACGAGGAGCGCATGATGTCCGATTGTCCGCATGATCCGTACGCGCAGCACTACATCCATTGTTTGCCGTTTGGCGCGCAGCCCTGCGGCGCGCTCAGCACGACGCCGCGCACGCATTTCCGCGTGTGGGCGCCCGGCAGCACCCACGTCCAGCTCGAACTGAATACCGGCTACGGCCCGATGCTGGTGCCGATGACGAGCGCCGGCCCGAACTGGTTCGAAGTGTTCGTCGACTGCGGCGCGGGCGCACGTTACCGCTATCGTCTCGACGATACCGTGTCGATTCCCGATCCCGCGTCGCGTTCGCAACCCGAGGGGCTCAACGGGCCGAGCGAGGTCGTCGATCCGCGCGCGTTCACGTGGCGCAATACGTTCTGGCACGGGCGCGCATGGGAGGACGTCGCGCTCTACGCGATCCGCCCGCACGCGGTGGGCGGCTTCGACGCCGTGCGCCGCCGCCTGCCGCAGCTCGCGCGCCTCGGTGTGACCGCGCTGGAGCTGCTCGCGTCGCCGCACGACAGCCTGCCGTTCGCGCCGCTCGCGGCCGAAGGCGGCCCCGACGAGCTGAAGGCGCTGATCGACGCCGCGCACGGCTACGGTCTCGCGGTGCTGCTGGAGCTCGACTACGCGCGCTTCGGCAGCGGCACCGACGCGCTGCGCCACTATGCGGGGCCGTTCTTCCATACGCGCGACGATCCGCTGCAGGCCGCGCCGCTCGCGCTCGATCATCCGGAAGTCTGCGATTTCTTCTGCGACAACGCGCTGTACTGGATCGATGAATACCGTTGCGACGGGCTGCGCCTGCGCGAAGCCGACCGGATCGGCGTGTCGTGGCTGCGCGAGATCGCGGATCGCGTGCGCGCCGCCGTGCCGGCCGACCGGCTGATCCACCTCGTGCTCGGCAGCGAGCGGCATCCGGCGCATCTGGCCGATACCCATTTCGACGCGCAGTGGAACGGCTGCGGCGAACGTGCGCTGCACCGGCTCACGGGGCGTGACCCGTCGGCGCATGAAGGCATTTCCGCGCACCAGTCGATCCACACGCTCGCCCGCGCGCTGACCGCGGCCGGCGCGGCGTACCAGCCGGCCGCGTCGTCTGACGGGATGGGCGCCGACGGTGGACTGTCGCTGACGTCGCTCGTGCTGTCCGATGGCGCATGGCGCGACGGCGGCCCCGGCGATCCCGGGCAGGCGGCCGGTCTGGCCGCGCTCGCGCTGTCGCTGCTCACGCCGCAGATCCCGCTGATCTTCGACGAGACTGCGCGCGACATCGATCGCGCGCATTTCGTGCAGTCGGCGCTCGCGGTGCGCGCGAAGCTGATCGCGCCGCGGCTGTCCGATTGCCGGCCGCAGGCAGCCCATGCGCTGAAGGCGGACGGCGACGGCGATGCCGACGCGCTGTGCGCGTCATGGCGGCTCGCCGACGACGAGACGTTGACGATCGCGTTGAACCTGTCGCCGGATGCGGTGCCGTTCGATGCACCGGGCGGGCGGGTGGTGTTCGAGACGCCGGCGCGCGCTCGCGACCGGGTCGATGAAGGGGAATTGCCGCCGTATTCGCTCGTCGCGTGGCTGACCGGCGACGTCAATCGCTACGCGCTGACGCACGACGTGCGTCGCCTCGACGACGGTTCGTGGCGCGGCATGCGTCCGAACCTGAACGCATGAGCCGGTGAACGCGTGAAGCAGTGCGGCCGGCCGCGGTCGTACGCAGCCGGCCGCCTGCCGGAAAGCACCGAATTACCAGAACCCGCGTATGC
>NZ_BCPP01000292.1:0-7112 GCF_016586125.1 Burkholderia sp. E168m23 | reverse complement strand
TTCGCGGTCCAGGGCTCGCGCTTCTGGATCGTGCGGCCGCGCGTCGGCGCGACCGGCGTATCGGGGCTCGGCACGCTGCTGTCCGGCGCGTACATCGGCGTCGACGCCGGCCACGGCCAGGACACGCTGACCGATTTCACCGGCCTCGAAACGCCGCCCGCCGTCACGGGCGACCAGAAAGGCACGCAATACGTGCTGCGCGGCGATTCGCTCGGCTCGGTGGACATCGGCTCGCCGGTCTACTATCGCCGCGTCCAGGTCGGCCAGGTGGTCGGCTTCTCGCTCGACAAGGACGGCACGGGCGTCACGTTCAACGTGTTCGTCAATGCGCCGTACGACCAGTACGTCGGCATGAATACGCGCTGGTGGCAGGCGAGCGGCGTCGATCTGCGGCTCGACTCGAGCGGCCTGAAGCTGAACACGCAGTCGCTCGCGACCGTGATCCTCGGCGGCATCGCGTTCCAGACGCCGCCGAACCAGGGCAGCGGCACGACCGCGCCGAACAACACGACGTTCCGCCTCGGCTCCGACGAGGGCGACGCGATGCGCGACCCGGACGGCCAGCCGCTGCAGGTCGTGATGAACTTCAACCAGTCGCTGCGCGGGCTCGCCGTCGGCGCGCCGGTCGATTTCCGCGGCATCGTGCTCGGCGAAGTGACGAACATCGGCATCGACTTCGATCCGAAGACGAAGAACTTCCTGATGCCGGTGACGATCAACGTGTATCCGGAACGCCTCGGCCGCCGCTTCCGCGAGACGATCGAAAGCAAGGGCGAACCGGCGCGCCGCGAGATCGTCGAGCGGCTCGTCCAGCACGGGCTGCGCGGCCAACTGCGCACCGGCAACCTGCTGACGAGCCAGCTGTACGTCGCGCTCGACTTCTTCCCGAAGGCGCCGCCCGTGAAGATCGATACCGCCCACCTGCCGTTCGAGCTGCCGACCGTGCCGAACACGCTCGACGAGCTGCAGCTGCAGGTCGCCGACATCGCGAAGAAGCTCGACAAGGTGCCGTTCGACCAGATCGGCGCGAACCTGAACAGCGCGCTCGCGAACGCCGACAAGCTGTTCAAGCAGCTCGACACGCAGGTCGCGCCGGAAGCGCGCGACACGCTGTCGGCCGCGAAGCAGACCTTCTCGACCGCCGAGGCGACGCTGCAGCAGGATTCGCCGCTGCAGTCCGACGTGCGCGGCGCGCTGAAGGAGCTCACGCGCACGCTGCAATCGCTGAACGCGCTCGCCGACTATCTGGAGCGCCACCCCGAATCGCTGCTCAAGGGCAAGCCAGGAGATAAACAATGACGACACGCGTGAACGGTTTCGCGAGCGGCGCGGCGGCGGCGCTCGCCGCACTCGCGCTCGCCGCATGCAGCTCGCCGCCCGCACGGTTCTACACGCTCAGCCCGGCCGACGCCGCGGCGCCGCTGCGCACCGCGCCGGCCAACCCGGCGTTCCTGATCGAGGTGCCGTCGGTCGGCGTGCCCGAGCAGGTCGCGAAGAGCCAGCTGGTCGTGCAGAAGAACGCCGCGCAGGTCGACGTGCTCGAGCAGGAACGCTGGGCGTCGCCGCCCGCCGACGAGATCCGCCGCGCGCTGTCGGACGATCTGGCCGCGCAGCTCGGCACGATCGACGTCGCGAATTCCGCGTATCCGGCCGGCGTGCCCGTGTACCGCATCAGCGTGAACGTGCAGCGCTTCGAATCGTGGCCGGGCAAGCGCGCGGCGGTCGACGCCGTCTGGAGCGTGCGCTCGCTCGCCACGCAGGCCGTGATGACCTGCCGCACGAGCGTCGCCGAACCGGTCGCCGACGGCTACGATGCGCTCGTCGCCGGCCACCGGCGCGCGCTCGACGTGATTGCCACGCAGGCCGCGGCCGGCGTGCGCGCGATGGCCGCCCGTCGCGGCGCGCCGACCGCGCCCGCTGCCGGCGGCAAGACGGCCGCCGCGCCGGTCGTGCCGTGCCCGGCCAACCCGACGTCCGGCGGCGACGCCGGCGCGACGGGCAAGTCCGGCGCATAAGCGAACGCGCACGGCGCGCGGGCGACGTTCGACACGACGTTCGCCTGCGCGGTATGGAATGGCGCGGTGCGGCCGGCAGCACGCGCGCCCGTCGTCGGCTGCACGCCGCTGCCACCGGCCCCGCGCACTGCCTTCACTGGCCGAACGGCCATGACATTCTTTGTCAAAGCCGCCGGAACCCGCGTCATGCAATGCGGTCGGCTTGCGTTTTCCGGCCCGATTGACGATCCTACGCACTTTCAGGCTCGCGCCGTAAGTCGTGCGCGCGAGCCGGCGGCGCCGGGCCGCGCTCGGCCCGACCGCCGTGCCTCCCGGCGCCCGCACGCGAATCGCGTGCACCGCGGCAGGGCAGCCGCATCGCGGGTCGCCGTGCCCCGTCCGGCACCGGCCCCGTCTCACCCGTTCTCACCGGCGTCGCGCCGTTTCCCCGGCCGGCATCCCGAACCCGCCCGTCCCGGGCTTTCGCTATCCCGTTTATGTTTCGTTCCCTGACGACCCTGATCAAGAAGTGGCGCGCGTCGCGCAATGCCGGTCACCAGCTCGATGCGCTGCTCGCGCATGCCGACGCCGACGCGTCGTACGCCGAGCGCAGCGAATGGCTGATCGAGCTCGCGCACTGGCTGCGCCGCAACGGTACGGTGCAGGACACGCCGGCCGAGCGCGACGCCGACACGCGCACGTATCCGGCCCATGCGCGGCTGCGCTACCTGTTCCACGTGCTCGACCGCAACCCCGCGTGGAAAGCGCACGCGGCGCGCATCCTGCGCGGCATCCTGCGCGAGTGCGACGGCATCTCGCTGCTGTGCGACGCCGGCATGCCGGTGCATTCGGGCTTCTTCGGCGCATTGTTCGAGCGGATCGATTCGTCGCTGATCCCGCCCGCGCCGAACCGCCGCGAACTGTCGGCGCTGTTCACGCTGATGTTCCCCGCGCCCGAGGACGCGAAATGGATCGACGCGCTGCCCGACGACCTGCTCGCGCGCCTCGCCGGCCTGATCTCGTTCGACGTCACCGAGGAAGAGCGCCACGAGCCCGGCTCGTTCTCGCGCGACCTGCTGGCCGCGCTGCACAACCTGACCTGCCAGATCAGCTCGACCGGCCTGTCGCAGACGGTGCGCAGCCGGCTGTCCGACGACGATGCGCGCAAGCCGCTCGAATCGCAGCCGTTCTACCGCCTCACCCGCGCGATGCTCGCGGTCGAGACCGCGCATGCGGCCGTCGAGGACGGCGGCGACCCGAGCAAGCTGCTGCACGAGGTGAACTACCTGCGCGTGCTGCTCGACGAATGCCGGATCGCCGTCGACGACGTGTTCGCGCACCTGTACCGCAACGGCGTGTCGGTCGACATCGTGTTCCAGGTCGAGCGGATGCGCATGCGCATCCTGCGCGCGGAAACGCTGCTGAACGCGTGGATGGCACGCGACGACCTGCACGGGATGGCGCACCTGACCGCCGAGCTGGTCGACGCGAACCAGAACAGCCAGAGCGTCGCGCACCTCGTGCGCAGCAACTTCTCGCTGTTCGCGCGCAAGCTCGTCGAGACCAACGCGGACACCGGCGAGCACTACATCTCGCGCGGCCGCACCGAGTACCTGAAGATGCTGCGGATGGCCGCGGGCGGCGGCCTCGTCACCGTCGTGACCGTGTGCGTGAAGTTCGCGATCACGGGCGCGCACCTGCAGTCGATGCTCGAAGGGCTGCTCGCGGGCATCAACTACGCGGCCAGCTTCATGCTGATGCACTTCCTGCACTTCACGCTCGCGACCAAGCAGCCCGCGATGACCGCGCCGACGCTCGCACGCGAGCTCGACGACACCGGCCACGAGGAAGGCGTGAAGACGTTCGTCGCGTCGGTGATCGCGCTGATCCGCACGCAGGCGGCCGCGATTTCCGGCAACGTGCTCGTCGTGCTGCCCGTGTGCCTGCTCGTGCAGCTGTTCGCGAGCAACGTGCTGCACGCGAACCTGATCTCGCCGGAGAAGGCGCACGCGACGCTGCATTCGTTCTCGCTGCTCGGCCCGACGCCGTTCTATGCCGCGCTCACCGGCGTGCTGCTGTGGGCGTCGAGCCTGCTCGCGGGCTGGGCCGACAATTGGTTCGTGCTGCACCGGGTCGGCGACGCGCTCACGTACAACCGCCGGCTGCGCCTGACGCTCGGCGCGACCGGCGCCGCGAAGCTCGCGCACTTCTGCCGCTCGAACGTCGCCGGCGTGGTCGCGAACGTCGGCCTCGGCCTGATGCTCGGCCTCGTGCCGGCGATCGTCACCGTGTTCATGTTCCCGTTCGAGGTGCGGCACGTGACGCTGTCGGCCGGCTCGATCGGGATCGCGCTCGGCGTGCTGGGCAAGGGTGCGCTCGGCACGCCCGAGCTGTGGTGGGCCGCCGCAGGCGTGCTCAGCATGGCGATCCTCAACGTGCTCGTGAGCTTCGCGCTCGCGTTCACGATGGCCGTGCGCTCGCGCAGCCTGCGGCCGACCAAGGTGCGTGCGCTCGTCGCGGCGATCGTCCGCACGGTGCTGTCGAACCCGCTCGCGCTGTTCTGGCCGGCGGGCAACCCCGCCGCGCGCGCCGGCCAGCCGGGCACGCACTGACTTGTGGCGCGGTGGCGGCGCCCGGCCGGGCGCCCCTCGCCGCCCTCCCGGCACGCGCGAGCGGCCGTCGCCCCGACGCCGCCGCGCCGAAACGCCGGCCCCGGTCGCCCGCGCCGCGTACAATAGTGGACTTTTGCACGTCCTCACCCGCCTTATGTCCTCGCCCACCCTGTTCGAATTCTTCGCCCCCTGCCCGCGCGGCCTCGAAGCGGCGCTTGCCGCCGAGCTGGCCGAAATCGCCGGCCGCCACCTGAACGGCGCGCCGTTCACCGCGGGCGCGCAGGTGCCGGGCGGTGTCCATTTCAGCGGCGGCTGGGCCGCCGGCATGGCCGCGAACCTCCATTCGCGGATCGCGAGCCGGATCCTGCTGAAGATCGCGCACGGCCCGTACCGCAACGAACAGGACGTCTACGCGCTCGCGCTCGAGCAGCCGTGGGAACGCTGGTTCGCGTCGACGCAGACGCTGCGCATCGACATCACCGCGATCAAGTCGCCGCTGAAGAGCCTCGAATTCACGACGCTGCGCGTGAAGGATGCGATCTGCGACCGGATGCGGGAGAAACCGGCTCGCGCCCGAGCATCGACACCGGTGCGCCGGACGTGCGCGTGTTCGCGTTCCTGACCGTCAACGAGTGCACGCTGTACCTCGACACGTCGGGCGAGCCGCTGTTCAAGCGCGGCTGGCGTCTCGACAAGGGGGCGGCGCCGCTGCGCGAGAACCTCGCGGCCGGCATCCTGCGCCTGACGGGCTGGACGCCCGGCACCGCGCTGTACGACCCGATGTGCGGCAGCGGCACGTTCCTCGCGGAAGCCGCGCAGATCGCGCTTGGCGTGGCGCCCGGCGTCGAGCGCCGGTTCGGCTTCGAAAAGCTCAAGCAGTACGACATCACCGCATGGCAAGGGCTGAAGGTCCCGGCGCTCGACGCGAAGCGTGCAGCGCGCGCCAAGCGCGGCGAAGCGCTCGGCGTGTACGGCAGCGACATCTCCGGCGACATGCTCGAGAAGGCGCGCGCGAACCTCGAACGCGCGGGCGTGCCGTCGGTGTGGCTCAAGCAGGTCGACGCGCGCGGGATGACGCCGCCGTGCGACGGGCCGGGCATCCTCCTCGCGAACCCGCCGTACGGCGAGCGGATCGAAGTGCGCGGCCGCAGCGCGCGCGGCGAGGTGCGCGAAACCGGCCGCAACCGCGGCAACGACGACGCATTCCGCCGCACGCACACCGACGCGCCGGACAGCGAGTTCTTCAACGCGCTCGGCGATGCGCTGAAGCAGCGCTTCACGGGCTGGCAGGCATTCCTGCTGACGTCCGACCGTTCGCTGCCGGGCCAGTTGCGCCTGCGCGAATCGGCCAAGACGCCGCTGTTCAACGGCGCGCTCGAATGCCGGCTGTTCCGCTTCGACCTGATCGCCGGCAGCGTGAAGGCGCGCCCGGCGGCAGCGGAAGGCGACGACGCGTAAGCCAGCCGTCCGCTTCCACGCGCAACGACTTCCAGGGGCCGCCATCGCGGCCCCTGTGCTTTTGCGGAGCCGGTCAGGGCTTCGACTGCGACCAGCGCGCCATCGTGAACGGCAGCGCGTGCCCCGTCTCGAGCAGCGACTTCAGGCTCGACAGCACGACCGGCCAGCCGCCGCGAATCCCGCGATCCCTCTCCGAACCGGGCGCGAGCCCGTCGTGCGTGGCGGTCAGCTTCACGACCGCCGGCGTGCGGCTCGACCAGACAGATGACAACTCTACTGACAATACGGTGTCAGCAGCCCGCGCTCACACTGCAATCCCGGCGCAATGCAGGCTGGTTTCCACACCGAATCCGCATAACAACGCAAACAACGCAACAAGGAGCTCGTCATGACGTCAGCAACCGCCACTGCCACCCCGGAACGCGCGATCGCCTGGTTCGACATTCCGTCCCTCGATTTCGACCGCGCGATCCGCTTCTACGAAACCGTGCTGCAAACCACGTTGCAGCGCGCGGTCATCGGCGGCGTGCCGATGGCGACGTTCGATCGCGACGCGTCGAGCACGGGCGGTAGCATCGTGTTCGATCCGCAGCAGATCAAGCCGAGCGCGAACGGCGTGCTCGTCTACCTGAACGCCGGCGAATCGGTCGTCGCGGCGCTCGAACGCGCGAAGCGCGCGGGCGGCGTCGTGCAGGGCTCGGTCGTCGAGCTGCCGAACAACTACGGCTACGTCGGCTACCTGATCGACACGGAAGGCAACCGCGTCGGCCTGCACGCGCCGAAATGCCACTGAGCGCAGCGGTCAGCGGGCCGGCGCGGCGCTATCATCGCGAAGTCCCCGTCGCCAGAGGAATCGAGGTGCTGTCATGACCCGCCGTGCCGACCGCCTGTTCCAGATCGCCGAGCTGTTGCGCGGGCGTCGTCTCACGACCGCGCAACAGCTGGCCGACTGGCTGTCGGTGTCGCCGCGCACGGTCTATCGCGACGTGCGCGACCTGCAACTGTCAGGGGTGCCGATCGAAGGCGAAGCCGGCATCGGCTACCGGCT
>NZ_BCPP01000291.1:0-7119 GCF_016586125.1 Burkholderia sp. E168m23 | reverse complement strand
GTTGCTGAACCAGCTGTAGGCCACGCCGATCCCGACGAACGGACGAAACTTGGCCGTCGACGAATTGAAGTAGTACTGCAGGATGATCGTCGGGCTCCACTGCCGCGCGTTCTTCACGGCCGGCTGGTTCGCCGACTTGTCCATGTCGACGTTGCCGAGCGCGCCGGCCGGGCCGGGCGGCCTGATCACGCCGTGTCCGGTCAGCGTGAATTCCGGCGGCACGCCGAGCACCGACGTCACCGCGATGTGATCGGTGAAGAAGTGCGTGAGCGTGAGGCCGACCGTATCGGCGTTGTTGACCGTCAGGCTCGTGCCCGGCGACGTGAACGAACCCGGCAGGCGCAACGGCCCGTTGATCGGCATGCTTGCAAGATTCGTCGTCAGCCCGTTGGTCGAATCCTGCGGCATGATGTGCAGCCAGCCCAGCGTCGCGACGTTGTCGCCCGCCTGCTGGGCCGATGCGAGCGTCGATACGCCAGCGACGACACCCGCGACAATCAGCTTCTTCATGAAGTCTCCCCCTCATTCTGTCCGGGCGCCGCGCATTCGCGCGCGGCGCCGCCGTGTCTCCATCCACACGCGGTCACTGCACGAACGCGCCGACCGTGAAGTACGGGTTGCTCGTATCGGCCATGTCGAGGAACCCGAACACGCCGCCGGTGAACACGAACTTGCCGGTCGCCGGCCCCGATGCCGCATCCGCATGCACGGTCGTCACGACGCCCGGCACCTTCTGCGTGTAGTCGAGGTTCAGCGCGCGCGTGAGCGCGGCCTGCGACGCGTTGAACGGATCGAGCAGCGTGGCCTGCGCGCCGACGAGCGCGGTCGCGCGGTAGTTGAATGCGCTGTCGACGCCGGTGTACTCGCCGTCCTGCGAGCCCTGCGCGACCGCCGTCCGCGGGCTCAGGAACGAGATGCCCGATTCGTCGTCCGCGCTCGGCGGGCCTTGCGTGAGGTCCGCGTTCGCGGCGCCGGTGCGGATGAAAACCGGCACGAGCTGGTTGCGCAGCCTGCCGACGATCAGGATCCCCTTGCCGGCCTTCGCCGGATCGAGCGCGGCGAGCGTCGGCGGAATCTGCGGCAGGTAGTTGAGCGACTGAAATGCCGGCGCATCGGGGCGCAGCGTGAACGGCTGGTTCACGGTCGCGCTCGACGCAAGCGGCTGTCCGCCGTTCTTCTTGCCGAAGTTGTCGGTTTCCGTATAGCTGCCGTCCGCGTTGATCGTCACCTGCTGGTCGAGCGCCACCGGCTGGAAGTTCTGCGACGGCACCTGGTGATAACCGAGCTGGTTGTACGTACCGGCGATCTTCGTCAGGTCGGTCTCCAGCGACGAGAAGCTGATGAACGGGTAGTACGGAAACGTCGTCTTCGTGATCTTGCCGACGCCGATCACGCCGTCGAACTGGATCGTCGCGCCGGGGATCGCGCCGCCCAGCACGCCTTCGCCGAGGAACAGCCGCGCGGGGCGGCTCGGGTCGAGGCTCGCGTTCTGCATCCGGAACGTGCACTGGTTCAGCTTCACCGTCGGCAGCCCCGTCTCGTCGGCCAGCGTGCCGTCGACCACGTTCGCGGGCGCGGTGTCCCGCGTCGGCTGCACGGTACCCGTGGTGGCGGGCACCGGCGACGCGAGGTAGGTCATCCGGTACGTCATCTTCGTCGTGTCGAGCTGCACCTTCACGAGCTCGCCCGACCCCGACCCGCCGATGAACACCGTGTTGTAGTCGATCGTCTGCGGGCACAGCCGGACCACCGGCGCGGGCGGCGGGTCGCCGTCTCCGCCGCATGCGGCCAGCACGGGCGCGAGCGACGCCGCGGCCATCCATTGTTTCAAATTCATAGGATTCCTCTTGAAATTCGATTCGCCGGCGGCGACGCATGCGCCGCCGGTGTGACGTGTTCGATACGGGGTTACTGGACGAACGCGCCGATCGTGAAGAACGGGTTGACCTTGTTGTCGTTGACGACCATCGCGTAGACGTTCCCGGCCGTCACGAGCCAGCCCGTGTCGCCCTTGCCGAAGATCGCCGCGTTGCCGTTCGCGCCCTTCGCGTTGAAGTCCTGCGCGGCCGTCACCCTGATCTTGCCGGGCGTGGCCTGCGTATAGTCCAGCGCGAACTGCGAGGTGACCGACGACGTCTGCGGATCGATGAACGCCGCGGTACTGCCCTGGAACAGCGTGGACGTATAGTTCGCCGCCAGCGTCGACACGGCGGTGCCGTCGTTGCAACTGCCGGCGACCGAATAGAACGCGTTGTTGGCGAAGATGCCGGGCAAATCGGGGTGCGGCACGTTCGGGTTGAAGCTCGGCCCCGCCGACGCCAACTTGTTCCCCTGGCCGCTGGATGTCACGATGCCGCACGCGGAGGCACTGGTTGCGCCGATGTACCCGCCCTTCAGGGAGTTCGCGGCAATCGCCTTCGTCGACGACAGCATCGAGATGCCGACTTCGGCATCGGCGACCGAGGCGAGCAGATTGACCGTATCGACGTGCGTGTAGCCGACACGAATCACGATCGGCACGAGTACGCCGTTCAGCCTGCCGACGATCATGATGCCTTTCGCCTGGCTCGGTGCGATGATCAGCGTCGAGCCCTGCCCCGCGATCGGATACCCCTGCCCCCCGGCCGGATTGCTCACGAATACATTGTCCGCCGATCCGTCCGCGTTCTTGCGCTGCGCCCACGGCGTCCCGGTCGTCTGACACGAGTAGTCGCTGCCCTGCGTGATCGAGCACGAGCCGTCCGCATTCAGCGTCTGATTCCAGTTGACGACGTCGGATTCCCAGCCGACCGCCCCGGTCGGGCTCTGACCATCACCGCCGATGGGCGACAGATGGATGCCGACCTCGTTGTAGTTGCCCGCCACTTTCGTGAAGTCGGTTTCGGTGTCGGTGAAGCCGATGAACGGATAGAAATCGAAGGTGCGCGACGGGACGACACCGAGCGTGATGCCCGGCAGCAGCGGGATACCGGCGAACGCGATCGTCGCCCCCGGAATCCCGCCGCCCACCACGCCATTGCCGACGAACAGCATCGGCGGATCGGCACGGTTGATCGTCACCGAATACGCGCCGTCGCTCGTCGCGCCGCTGTCGAGCACGAACGCGCAACGGTTCTGCTCGGCGGTCGGAAGCGTGGTCGGATGATGGAACGCGCCGCTGATCGTCAGGCCCGCGCGCGTGTTGTTGACTTGCCCTGCCGAGGTCGGCACCGACGATTCGATGAACTGCATCTGGTAGGTGAGCTTCGTCGTGTCGAACTTCACCTTCACGTACTCGCCGCTGCCGGCGCCGCCCGTGTACGTCGTCGTGTAGTCGAGCGCGTCCGGACACAGCTTCGTCACGACGGGCGGCGTCGTTTCGGCGCCGCTCGGCCCGCAGGCGCTGCCCGAGCACTGCGGCACGGTGATCGGCCCCGGATCGTCGCCGCCGCCACAGCCGGCGACGAACGGCAGCGCCAGCACCGCGCACGACAGGATCGCCTTCCGCCATTCAGGAATGCAAATCATCAACCCCTCCTTTTCAGGTACGACAAGTCTCGCCCGGCCGGGCTGCATGGCCCGCCGGTTGGTATCGCGCCGCCGCACGAAGGCGCGGCGCATGACGATGCACGCAGGACCGCCGCGAGGCCGGTCAGGCCCATGCGGCACACGCCGCGACGGCAGACGAACGCGCTCCCGCGGCGCCGTCATGCGGCACGGCGCCGTCGGAACGATCGAAACGGAATTGGGTCGCCGCTACACGGCGAAGTGACGATGCAGGCACGCGACCTGTGTCGCGCCTGCATTCAGCGAAAAATCGGAAAACGACAGTCCCGCTGGGCCCTCGGATAGGCGTCTCATGATTTGGTCTCCATACGTACGCTTGATTCGTTATCGTGATGCGTCGTTTGTCGAGACTATGATCGGACCATTCGCGCAAGTAAATGGATGCAGAGTTCCAAACGACGGAACCCGCGCAATCCTAGCGTTTATACGGTATTTAACAGATTTTCAAACAGCCTTCATTTTATTTGCTCAGACAAATACCCGAGCCGTGGAACACGCGTTTGAACGGCGGCCGCCAATCCGCGCCGAGCCAGGCCAGCCGGGCTTCAGCGGCCCGCGCGCATGTTGCGGCGCAACCTCACACGTCGATGATCGCGAGCGTGCCGTGGCTGCCGGGCAGCACCGCGTGGCGCGTGCCGGCGTGCGCGAGAAACATCTGGCCGGCCCCGACCACGACCGTTTCCGCGTCGACCTCGAGCATCAGCGTGCCGTCGAGCACCAGCAGCCCCTCGTTGTAGTCGTGCACTTCCGCTTCGTACGGCTGCGCATCCATGCGTAGCACCTTGATCCGCGCCGGGCCGAC
Organism: Burkholderia sp. E168m23; assembly: GCF_016586125.1. NCBI lineage: Bacteria > Pseudomonadati > Pseudomonadota > Betaproteobacteria > Burkholderiales > Burkholderiaceae > Burkholderia > Burkholderia sp. E168m23. The sequence continues at coordinate 2,771 of NZ_BCPP01000291.1, read as the reverse complement.
TTCGCCGACGATCGTGGATTTCCATGCGGCCGCCTGCGCGTCCGCCACGGATTTGAAATCGATCAAAGACATGCGCCCCGCTCCGTATCGCCGTGAAAGGAACGCATTATCGCGAGCGCCGCGCGCGCCGTCCCGGTACGGCGCAAGGGCATGCGGGCAGCACAGTCGGCCAGCCGGTCGGGCGGCAACGCGAGCGTGGCCCGATTCCCCGAAAACCCGCCGGATTGTTCGCATCGCTCAAATAAAGCATCGAATCATTGAGCGATATCACGGCAATTCACGCCAATCCGGCACCGGCAGTGCCCGGTCTTCCCATCGGAATGCATTTCGATCTGCCGATTGCTAATATGGCGGTCCCGCGATCCCGCACCACCCTGCCGTTCGACATGACGCCCGTTCGCCATGCCGTGCCCGGTCCCGGCCGCTTCGCAGCGGCGGCGGCGCCGGACATGCGCGGCACCCGCCGTCGCGCCGGGCGGCCGTGCCATCCGTGAGCATGCAACCGATCCTTTCCGTCTCCGACCTCTCCAAGACTTACGCGTCCGGCTTCCAGGCGCTGAAGCACGTGACCCTCGACATCCGCCCCGGCGAGATCTTCGCGCTGCTCGGGCCGAACGGCGCCGGCAAGACGACGCTGATCGGCTCGATCTGCGGCATCGTCACGCCGACCGAAGGCCGCGTGACGGTCGGCGGCCACGACATCCGCGATCAATATCGCGCCGCCCGCGAAATGATCGGCCTCGTGCCGCAGGAGCTGACCACCGACGCGTTCGAAACCGTCTGGGCGACCGTGTCGTTCAGCCGCGGCCTGTTCGGCAAGGCGCCCGATCCCGCGTACATCGAGAAGACGCTCAAGGCGCTGTCGCTGTGGGACAAGCGCGACAACAAGCTGATGACGCTGTCGGGGGGCATGAAGCGCCGCGTGATGATCGCGAAGGCGCTGTCGCACGAGCCGCGCATCCTGTTCCTCGACGAGCCGACGGCCGGCGTCGACGTCGAGCTGCGCCGCGACATGTGGAAGCTCGTCGATTCGCTGCGCGAAAGCGGCGTGACGATCCTGCTGACCACGCACTACATCGAGGAAGCCGAGGAGATGGCCGACCGGATCGGCATCATCCTCGGCGGCGAGCTCGTGCTCGTCGAGGAAAAGCGCGAACTGATGCGCAAGCTCGGCAAGAAGCAGCTCACCGTGCAGCTCGAGCACCCGCTCGCCGACATGCCGCCCGCGCTCGCGCCGTTCGGGCTCGAACGCGCGGAAGACGGCGCCGCGCTCGTCTATACGTACGACTCGCAGCGCGACGACGCGAGCATCGCGAAGCTCATCAACGCGCTCGGCTCGGCCGGCATCGGCTTTCGCGACCTGCACACGACGCAGAGCTCGCTGGAGGACATTTTCGTCAGCCTGATCGACAACCGCCGCAACGGCGTGCAAGGAGCCGGCGCATGAACTGGCAAGGAATTCGCGCGATCTACCGCGCAGAAATGGCCCGCACGCGCCGCACGCTGATGCAGAGCATCATCGCGCCGGTGATCTCGACGTCGCTGTATTTCGTCGTGTTCGGCTCCGCGATCGGCTCGCGCATCAGCGACGTGAACGGCATCGGCTACGGGTCGTTCATCGTGCCGGGCCTCGTGATGCTGTCGCTGCTGTCGCAGAGCATCTCGAACGCGTCGTTCGGCATCTACTTCCCGCGCTTCACCGGCACGATCTACGAGATCCTGTCCGCGCCCGTGTCGTACTGGGAGATCGTGATCGCGTACGTCGGCGCGGCCGCGTCGAAGTCGATCCTGCTCGGCGTGATCATCCTTGCCACGGCCGGCCTGTTCGTGCCGCTGCACATCCTGCATCCGTTCTGGATGGTGCTGTTCCTGGTGCTGACGGCCGTCACGTTCAGCCTGTTCGGCTTCGTGATCGGCATCTGGGCCGACAGCTTCGAGAAACTGCAGCTCGTGCCGCTGCTGATCATCACGCCGCTCACGTTCCTCGGCGGCAGCTTCTATTCGGTCGACATGCTGCCGCCCGCGTGGCGCGTCGTCACGCTGTTCAACCCGATCGTCTACCTGATCAGCGGCTTTCGCTGGTCGTTCTACGGGATCGCCGACGTGCATGTGTGGATCAGCCTCGCCGCGACCGCGCTGTTCCTCGTGATCCTGCTCGCGATCGTCGCGTGGATGTTCCGCACCGGCTACAAGCTGAAGAATTGACGCCGGCGGGCGTCACGCGCGCCGCCCGCCGATGACGCATTTGGGCAAGCAGGCGGCGCTTTTCCTCTGATGCGGCAGTTTGTGGTCGCGTCTACTGAATATGAAGCATCGGGGCCTTGGAGCATGCGCTGCGCGGCCCCTTTTTCATTTCAGAGGACGCCATGCCCGCCGCCACCGCTCCCGCCTCCGCCGCCGCCCGGCTCGAACGCCTGCCGTTCTCCGGCTATCACAAGCGCATCTTCTTCATCATCGCGATCGCGTTCTTCTTCGACTCGGTCGATCTCGGCACGATGACGTTCGTGCTCGGCTCGATCCGCAAGGAGTTCGGGCTGTCGACCGCCGCCGCCGGCCTCGTCGCGAGCGCGAGCTTCTTCGGGATGGTGCTGGGCGCGGCGGTAGCCGGCCTGCTCGCCGACCGTTTCGGCCGCCGGCCCGTGTTCCAGTGGAGCATGGTGCTGTGGGGCGCCGCGTCGTACCTGTGCTCGACCGCGCAGAGCGTCGACGCGCTGATCGTCTACCGCGTGCTGCTCGGCATCGGGATGGGGATGGAGTTTCCGGTCGCGCAG
>NZ_BCPP01000290.1:0-7119 GCF_016586125.1 Burkholderia sp. E168m23 | reverse complement strand
TTTCGCGGGCAGCGTCGCGGCGTTACCCGGCAACGGCCCCGCTCCAGGCGCCGGCAGCGACGACGCGTCCTTGCCGGCCGCGAAGCATTCCCACGCGATCGCGCCCGCTTGTATCGCGCCCTTTTTGAGCGGCACGCGCGCGGTGGGCGCCTCGGCCTTGTCGGGCGCGGACGGCACGAGCACCAGCGTATTGGTGCCGGCCGCGGCGACGCGGGTGGTGAAGGAAACCGTGATCTGGCCGGTGGCGCCGTCGATCGCGACCGATTCGACGTTGCGGGTCCCGGCCGGCGGGCTGTAGCCGCCGTCGAGGCTCGCGCCGCTCGCGGCGTTGTCGGCGACCGCGAGCCGCGCGGACGACGCGAGCGCCAGCCCCTCGCCGACGCGCGAGCGCGCGAGGTAATCCTGGTACGCGGGAATCGCATAGGCCGCGACGACCCCGACGATCGCCAGCACGATCATCAGTTCGATCAGCGTGAAGCCGGCCAGCCGCCAGCGCGACGACGGCCGGTTCGCGTGCCGCAGATCGGCGGCAACGCGACGGAACAGGGAAACGGAAAAGGCTTCGAACATGAACAGGCTCCGGAAACGAAAAACGCCTGCCGATACAGGCAGGCGTCTCGATCGTAGCCAGCGGGCCGCGAAGCCGGCAGTCAGCCGGATGGCCAGTCAGTGCGCGTGCGGCACGCTGCGGCGTTTCCTGAGCGCATAACCGATCGCGACGACGAACAACGCGCCGACGATGCTCGCGCCGTAGACCACTTCCGGCGCATCAAGCACCGGCCAGCGGTCGCCGACCGGGTCGTTCACGATCAAGCCGCCCGCGATCCAGCCGAGCAGCCCGGCGCCGAATGCCACGACGACCGGGAAACGGTCGAGCAGCTTCAGCACCAGCGTGCTGCCCCACACGATGATCGGCACGCTGACGATGAGCCCGAAGATCACGAGCGCGATCCGGTGCGACGGATCGGCCTGCTCGGCCGCGCCGGCGATCGCGATCACGTTGTCGAGGCTCATGACCGCGTCGGCGATCACGATCGTCTTCACGGCGTCCCACAGCCGGTCGGCCGGCTTGATGTTGTCGTGCGCGTCGGCGGCCGGCGCCATCAGCTTGATGCCGATCCACAGCAGCAGCAGGCCGCCGCCGAGCTTCAGGAACGGCACGTCGAGCAGCGCGACCGCGAACGTGATCAGCGCGACACGCAGCAGGATCGCCCCCGCAGTGCCCCAGACGACGCCGCGCAGCCGCTGGTTCGCCGGCAGGTTGCGGCACGCAAGCGCGATCACGACCGCGTTGTCGCCGCCGAGCAGGATATCAATGATGACAATCTGGAGAATGGCGCCCCAGTGCAGCGAGGTCAGGAATTCGAGCATAGCGGAGAGGAAAGGACAACGGCCGCCTCGCGGGCGGCCCGGTTCATCGTAGGCGCATGCAGAACGCATGCCCGGTGCTTACGAATTCATTGCGGGAGCATAACAAAAACGCCGGCAAGCCGGCGTTTTTTGCAGGACGAGCCCAATGGAAATGATTACAGCGCCTTCTTCAGCAGACGGCCCATTTCCGACGGGTTGCGCGTGACGGTGATGCCGCACGCTTCCATGATTTCCAGTTTCGCTTCGGCCGTATCCGCACCGCCCGAGATCAGCGCGCCGGCGTGGCCCATGCGCTTGCCCGGAGGCGCCGTGACGCCCGCGATGAAGCCGACCACCGGCTTCTTCATGTTGTCCTTGATCCACTCGGCGGCGTTGGCTTCGTCCGGACCGCCGATTTCGCCGATCATCACGACCGCATCCGTATCCGGATCGTCGTTGAACATCTTCATCACGTCGATGTGCTTCAGACCGTTGATCGGGTCGCCGCCGATACCGACTGCCGACGACTGGCCGAGGCCGAGTGCCGTCAGCTGGGCAACCGCTTCATACGTCAGCGTGCCCGAACGCGACACGACGCCGATGCGGCCCTTGCGGTGGATGTGACCCGGCATGATGCCGATCTTCAGTTCGTCCGGCGTGATCGTGCCCGGGCAGTTCGGCCCGAGCAGCAGCGTCTTGCGGCCTTCGCGACGCATGCGGTCCTTCACTTCGATCATGTCACGGACGGGGATGCCTTCCGTGATGCAGATCGCGAGATCCAGGTCGGCTTCGACCGCTTCCCAGATCGCAGCGGCCGCGCCTGCCGGCGGAACGTAGATGACCGACACGGTCGCGCCGGTTTCCGCCTTCGCTTCCTTGACGCTCGCGTAGATCGGAATGCCTTCGAAGTCTTCGCCGGCCTTCTTCGGGTTCACGCCCGCGACGAATGCTTCGCGGCCGTTTGCGTATTCACGGCAGGCGCGCGTATGGAACTGACCGGTTTTGCCGGTAATGCCCTGCGTGATGACCTTCGTGTCCTTGTTGATCAGAATCGACATGTATTTTGACCTCTGTTCGATGGGCGTCGCGTGCAAACCGCGCCGCCCTACGTGTTCATTAGCGCGTGCTTACTTGCCTGCGGCAGCCGCGACGACCTTCTGCGCAGCCTCTTCCATGCTGTCCGCCGAGATGATCGGCAGGCCCGAATCGGCCAGCATCTTCTTGCCGAGGTCCTCGTTCGTGCCCTTCATGCGCACGACCAGCGGCACGTTCAGGTTCACGGCCTTCGAACCGGCGATCACGCCTTCCGCGATCACGTCGCAGCGCATGATGCCGCCGAAGATGTTCACGAGGATCGCCTTCAGGTCCGGGTTCTTCAGCATCAGCTTGAACGCTTCCGTGACCTTCTCGGTCGTCGCGCCTCCGCCGACGTCCAGGAAGTTCGCCGGTTCGCCGCCGAACAGCTTGATCGTGTCCATCGTCGCCATCGCGAGGCCCGCGCCGTTCACGAGACAGCCGATGTTGCCGTCGAGCGAGATGTACGCGAGGTCGAACTTCGACGCTTCGATTTCAGCCGGATCTTCTTCGTCCAGATCGCGGTACGCGACGATTTCCGGGTGACGGAACAGCGCGTTCGAGTCGAAGTTGAACTTCGCGTCGAGTGCGGTGACCTTGCCGTCGCCGGAGACGTTCAGCGGGTTGATTTCGGCCAGCGATGCGTCGGTTTCCCAGAATGCCTTGTACAGGCCTTGCAGGATCGCGCGCGCTTGCGGAATCGACGCAGCCGGCACGCCGATCTTCGCGGCGAGGTCGTCGGCCTGCGCGTCCAGCAGGCCCGTCGACGGCTCGACGATGACCTTGTGGATCAGTTCCGGGTGCTTCTCGGCGACTTCTTCGATGTCCATGCCGCCTTCGCTCGAGCCCATCAGCACGATCTTCTGCGAGATGCGGTCGACGACGAGGCTGACATACAGTTCCTGCTTGATGTCGGCGCCTTCCTCGATCATCAGACGGTTGACCTTCTGGCCTTCCGGACCGGTCTGGTGCGTGACGAGCTGCATGCCGAGGATCTGGTTCGCGTATTCGCGGACCTGCTCGATCGACTTCGCCACCTTCACGCCGCCGCCCTTGCCACGGCCACCCGCGTGAATCTGAGCCTTCACGACCCATACCGGGCCGCCGAGCTCTTCCGCCACCTTGACGGCCTCGTCAACCGAGAACGCCGGCTTGCCGCGCGGTACCGCGACTCCGAATTTCCGCAGGATTTCCTTACCCTGGTACTCGTGAATCTTCATGCGTGATTCCCTTCAGTCTGAGAGTTGGATGAAAAGTCGCTTAAGACGCTTCTTCGAATGATTTCCGTTCATTCCTTCGTGCTGCCTTCACCGGGCAGATCCGGCCGAATCGGGCCGTACCAGCGCGGGTAGTACTGCCGCACGACCTCACCGTCGAATCGCAGCGCGCGGCAGCGGCCGAGCTGGAAAGGCGGTTCGGCGTGCGCGCCGTCGTGATCCGGCCCTTCGCCGCCCTCCTCGCGCACGTTCCACACGTCACCGGCGAACGCCTGGATCGCGGCCGTCGGCAGCACGGCGCACAGTTCGGTGAGATGGGAACAGCCTGCGACGCCGGCGAGCAGCCGGTTCGCGTTGCGGCGGAAATTGCGGAAGAGATTGAGCCCGATGAGGGCCCGATAGGTGGGCGGGGCGGATTGACAATGACCAGGATAGGGCACCCATTCCGAAGACGCTTCGGCGTCGACGACATTGAGGTCACGATCGATGGTCACGCGCAGCCAGAGTTCGTGGATCGGCAGACCCTGGGGCCGGATGCCCGACGCAAGCGCGACATCGCGCGGCTTGTGGTCGGTCAGGCAGGCTTCGATGTCCCACAAGCCGTCGCCGCGCTCGTAGGCTTCCGCTCGGATTGCGCGTCGATGTCGCAACTGACGGGGCACGGGCTCGGATAGCGGCATGCTGGAGGTTGAGGCCGAAGAGGAAAACCCGTGGATTTTAGCATATTGGGTATTTGAGACAGTTTGCCGCGACGGCGGGTATTCCCGCCTGTCCGGAAGCGGTTGCAATGCAGCAAAATCGCGCGCCACGCGCGCGACCGGGCGGCTCAGTCGTCGATCGGGAAATCGTCGCCGACCTTCAGCAACTTCACGATGGTCGCGCTCGAGAAGCCGCGCGCGGCCAGGAAGCGCGCCTGCTTCGCGCGTTCGGCGGGCGTTTGCGGCAGTGCACCGAATTTCTTGCGCCAGACAGCCTGCGCGCGCGTCAATTCGGTCTCGCGCAATTGGGCATTCACCTCTTCGACGAGACTGTCGCCGACCGCATGGCGCTTCAGCTCGCTGACGATGCGCGCGACGCCGACACGCGACGCGCGACGATGCACGAGGCTCTCGGCGAAGCGCGCGTCGGACAGCCAGCCTTCCTGTTCCAGCGCATCGAGCACCGGTTCGATGGACTCGCCTTCGTCGACGTAGGGTGCGAGCTTGCGCGCGAGCTCCGCGCGGCTGTATTCACGCCTCGACAGATAGCCGAGCGCGCGGCCCTTCAACGACCGCGGCGGCTTCGACGACTTGCGCTCGCTGGCGCCCGGCGCGTCGCTCGAAGCAGCGCCGCTGGAAGATGCGCCGAAAGACGCACCGGCTGCGCGGCGTGTGCGGCGCGGATGCTGGCTGCTGCGCGTATAGACATCTTCCGTCGCGGGCGCATCGGCTGTGCGATTGCTCGGGGCGCGATCGCCCGGGAAGCGGACACCGGACACGCGACGGCGGGAGCGATCATGCGCGTCGAACGACTCGTCGTCGTCGAACGGATCGTCCGGTGCGGCAATCTCAAATGAAACGAGGGCATCGTCGGATGCCCTCGTCGCAGTGCGGTTCGCGGCGTTGCCGCCTGCGCCCCGCCGGTCGGCGCCCGAGGAACCGGCTCGCCGGCCGGAGCGACCCGCCGTTTCGGGCACGTCGCTCTCCTCCGGCTCGCCAGCCTGACCTCGGCGCACAACCATTACTCTTCTTCGTCCAACGCCTCGGCTTCGTTGGCTACGCCATCGGGCATGCTGACGACACCGAGCGATTCGCGGATGCGGTTTTCGATCTCGCGTGCGATTTCCGGATTCTCGCGCAGGAATTCACGCGCATTGTCCTTGCCCTGGCCGATCTTCTCGCCGTTGTAGCTGTACCAGGCGCCGGCCTTGTCGACGATCTTCGCCTGCACGCCGAGATCGATGATCTCGCCCTGACGCGAAATACCTTCGCCGTACAGGATGTCAAAGATCGCTTCGCGGAACGGCGGCGACACCTTGTTCTTGACGACCTTCACGCGGGTTTCGTTGCCGATCACCTCGTCATTCTTCTTGATCGAACCGATCCGGCGAATGTCGAGACGCACCGACGAATAGAACTTCAGCGCGTTGCCGCCCGTGGTGGTTTCCGGGTTGCCGAACATCACGCCGATCTTCATCCGGATCTGGTTGATGAAGATCACCAGGCAGTTCGTGCGCTTGATCGTGCCGGTCAGCTTGCGCAGCGCCTGCGACATCAGGCGAGCCTGCAGACCCGGCAGCGAATCGCCCATCTCGCCTTCGATTTCGGCCTTCGGCACGAGCGCCGCGACCGAGTCGATGACGATCATGTCGATCGAGCCCGAGCGCACCAGCGCATCGGTGATTTCGAGCGCCTGCTCGCCGGTGTCCGGCTGCGAGATCAGCAGTTCCGGCACGTTCACGCCGAGCTTCGACGCGTACTGGACGTCGAGCGCGTGCTCGGCGTCGATGAACGCCGCGGTGCCGCCGATCTTCTGCAGTTCAGCGATGACTTGCAGCGTGAGGGTGGTCTTACCGGACGATTCCGGACCGTAGATCTCGACCACCCGGCCGCGCGGCAGGCCGCCGACGCCCAGCGCGATGTCGAGACCCAGCGACCCCGTGGAGACGACCTGGATATTCTCGGCCGCCTCGCCGTCGCCCATGCGCATGATCGAGCCCTTGCCGAACTGCTTCTCGATCTGTGCGAGTGCGGCCGCCAGCGCCTTGCTCTTCTCGGCGGTCATCCCGGAGCCCTTCTTGCTATCTTCCATGAATCGTCCTTTGCTATGATGAGCAGCGTCTGTTGGAGGCGCGCCCGCTTCAAGCGCTGCCCACGAATGCAGACACTGTATAAAAAAACAGTGTTTTGTGCAAGCCCGCAATGCAAAGCGTTGTGCACGAATAACTTCGGAGACAGCCGCGCCGGCGCGAACGCCCTGCCGGCACCGGTCAGCAACATGCGAATTCTCATCGCCGAAGACGACAGCATACTCGCGGACGGCCTCACCCGGTCACTCCGCCAATCGGGCTATGCCGTCGATCACGTGAAGAGCGGCGTCGACGCCGACACCGCGCTGTCGATGCAGACTTTCGACCTGCTGATCCTCGATCTCGGGCTGCCGAAAATGTCCGGGCTCGACGTGCTCAAGCGCCTGCGCGCGCGCAATTCCAATCTCCCCGTGCTGATCCTGACCGCCGCCGACAGCGTCGACGAACGCGTGAAGGGGCTCGACCTCGGCGCCGACGACTACATGGCCAAGCCGTTCGCGCTCAACGAGCTCGAGGCGCGCGTGCGCGCGCTGACCCGGCGCGGCGCCGGCGGCGGCCCGACCGTCGTGCGCCACGGCTCGCTCGCGTTCGACCAGGTCGGTCGCATCGCGTACGCGAACGATCACGTGCTCGATCTCTCCGCGCGCGAGCTCGGCCTGCTCGAGGTGCTGCTGCAGCGGATCGGCCGGC
>NZ_BCPP01000289.1:0-7123 GCF_016586125.1 Burkholderia sp. E168m23 | reverse complement strand
GGTGCCAGCCGGTGCCCGCCTCCGGTGCATGATTGGCCCTGACGAGTTGCGCGACGACCTTGCCGTTCGTCGCGGCGGCGATGCCGAGATCTCGGTACAGGAAGAAGTCGCGCAGGCCCTCGCCTTGAAAGACGGTGTCCTGTGGCTTCACATGGGAAAAAGCGGTGGTGGTCGGCGTGCTCATCGCGTTGCTCCTTCATCGAAAGGATCACGCGAGACAAGCATTAAGCGTTCCAGTTTTGCGGCGGGTCGAATCCGTGCGCGTACTTACTTCAACCGCCCCGACAGAAACTGCCCGAGCCGCTCGCTCTTCGGATTCACGAGAATCTGCTGCGGATCGCCCTCTTCCTCGATCTTCCCCTGATGCAGGAAGATCACGTGGTTCGACACGTTGCGCGCGAAGCCCATCTCGTGCGTGACGACGACCATCGTGCGGCCTTCCTCGGCGAGCTTCTGCATCACCTTCAGCACTTCGCCCACCAGTTCCGGGTCGAGCGCCGACGTCGGTTCGTCGAACAGCATCACTTCCGGCTCCATCGCGAGCGCACGCGCGATCGCCACGCGCTGCTGCTGGCCGCCCGACAGGTGCGACGGATACATGCCCTCGACGCGCGGCGCGAGGCCGACCTTCTCCAGATACTTGCGCGCCCGGTCGATCGCCTCGTCCTTGCCGACGCCGAGCACGGCCATCGGCGCCTCGATCACGTTCTCCAGCACCGTCATGTGCGCCCACAAGTTGAAGTGCTGGAACACCATCGACAGCTTCGTGCGCATCCGCTGCAGCTGCTTCTGGTCGGCCACGCGCAGCGAGCCGTTGCGGTCGCGCGTGGTCTGGATCGGCTCGCTGCCGATCGTGATCTGCCCCGAACACGGCTGCTCGAGGAAGTTGATACAGCGCAGGAACGTGCTCTTGCCTGAGCCGCTCGAGCCGATGATGCTGATCACGTCGCCGGCCTTCGCCCTCATCGACACGCCCTTCAACACCTCGTTGTCGCCGAATTTCTTGTGCAGGTTGTCAACGGTAAGCTTGTACATGCGGGGTCCTTCGTTGCGGATCGTGCGAATGCGTTAGTGGCCGCGCGGCGAGAGATACGCGAGCCAGCGCGTCTCCAGCTTGCGGAACGCCCAGATGAGCGCGAACACGACGACGGCGTACAGCACGGCCGCGATGCCGTAGGCCTGGAACGACATGTACGTCGCCGAATTGACGTCGCGCGTGACCTTCAGGATGTCTGGCACCGTCGCGGTGAACGCGAGCGTCGTCGCGTGCAGCATCAGGATCACTTCGTTGCTGTAGCTCGGCAGCGAGCGACGCAGCGCGGACGGCAGGACGATGCGCGTATAGAGCTTGAAGCGCGACATCCCGTAGGCCATCCCGGCCTCGATCTCGCCGGCCGACGTCGCCTTGATCGCGCCTGCGAAGATCTCCGTCGCATACGCGCATTCGTTCAGCACGAACGCGAGCAGCGTGCAGTTCATCGCATTGCGGAAGAACGTGTCGAGCAGCACGTGGTCGTGCACGACCTGCAGGCTGTAGATACCCGTGTAGCACATCAGCAGTTGCACATAGAGCGGCGTGCCGCGGAACACGTACGTATAGAGCCACACGGGGCCGGAGATCCAGCGGTTCGACGATGCCCGCGCGATCGCGAGCGGCACCGCAAGCGCGAAACCGAGCGCGATCGACACGACCAGCAGCCACAGCGTGATCGCGAGGCCGCTGAAGCGGTAGCCGTCGGAATAGAGATAGCTTTGCCAGTACTGGCCGACGAGTTCGATCACAGTGCGAGCCTCCGGACGCCGACGGAATAACGCTTCTCGAGGTGATGCAGCACGACGTTGGACACCGTCGTGATCGCGAGGTAGATCGCGCCTGCCGCCAGCGTGAAGAAGAAGAAATCGAGCGTGCTCTTGCCCGCGTCCTGCGACGCCTTCACGACGTCGGCGAGGCCGATGATCGACACGAGCGCGGTGGCTTTCACGAGCACCTGCCAGTTGTTGCCGATGCCTGGCAGCGCGAAGCGCATCATCTGCGGGAACAGGATGCGGTGAAATACGCGCCAGCCGCTCATCCCGTACGCGAAGCCGGCTTCGAGCTGGCCGCGCGGCACCGCGAGGAACGCGCCGCGGAACGTCTCGGTGAAGTACGCGCCGTAGATGAAGCCCAGTGTGACGACGCCGGCCGCGAAGGGGTCGATGTCGATCTGGTCCCAGCCGAGCAGGTCCGTCACGTTATTCAGCAGGATCTGGATCCCGTAGAACAGCAGCAGCATCAGCACGAGGTCTGGCACCGCGCGGATCAGCGTCGTGTAGAACGTGCCGACCGACTTGAGCACGCGGTTGGCCGACAGTTTCGCGGCCGCGCCTGCAAGGCCCAGTATCAGCGACGCGGCGAGCGACAGCACCGCGAGCTTCACGGTCTCGACCGTGCCGGCCCACAGCAGCGGGCCAAATCCTTGGAAGATCATATGAGGGACCCAGAACGAGGTGGCGGGATTGTCGATAGCCATTAACGGCACATCAAACGAGTTCTACGCACGACGTGATGCTGCCGGCTCATCAAGCCGGACGTATCACGCGAACGGCGCGGCGAGGGCAATACTGAGCGCGAGTTTCTTCATGGCGTTCCTGTCGGAGGCAAACCGGGCGGGTTCCGGGCGTGCTGCCCGCCCTTCCAACCAGGGAATCGCCTCCTTCGGCGACGCCCAAGTTGTACATACAACTTTGCCTTTTCCGGGATGGGGTCAGCAATCCGTGTTTATCTCTAATTGTCGGCAGATTAGGGCCGCGCGCAGGATTTTCCTTAATTTTCAATTAATTATTGGTTACGCGAAGCTGAATGACAGCTTTCTTGCGGTGTACGGAAGCCGCCGAACGGCGCGCGGCGGCTGTCTAGACTTCCCCGGCTGAGACGGTTTTCCACGCGGGCCAGCCCGTCATCCCACGACAGCGTGGCCGTCGCGTGCTCGTCATGCCCTTCGCCCTCGAGCGCCAGCACCGCACGGCACGTTTACGCCCCCTTTGCAGACGCGCGGCGAGTCTATACACCGTTTCGCCGCGGCGATTCCTAGAATGGGCTTCATGTCCAAGACGAGGCCTCCGCAGTGCGGAGCACGACGTGACGGGGATGAGCACATGACACCGACCAGAACGGAACTTGCCGCTTCATGCGATCTGCTGCCCATCGCTCGCGGCGCCGTTCCTTCGCGGACGCACGCGTGCTGCTGTCGATCCGCATCGAAGCGGACGACCTCGCGCTCGTGCGACGCCGGTTGCATCAGGCGGTCGGCGCGGCGCTCAACTTCTATACGGCCGCGCTCGACCACCGCACCGGGTGCGCGTGCATCGAGCTCGAAGTCCCGCGTTCGCAGGCATCGCCCGCGATCCTGTCGATCCTGCGCGTGCTGCCGGCCGCCGAGTTCGGCACGATCCGCCTGTTGCAGCACTAGCCGGCGTTCGCCGCCGCCGCGCGTGACACACATCACGCGCTTCCCCTTTTCATCGATTCGAACGCGCATGTCCGCACGGCCACGCGCGGCGAATCGCCGTTCCCGTCGCAACGGGCCTTTCCAGGAAACACACGTAATGAAAAAAGCAGTCGTCGGTACCCTCTCGCTCGCCTTCGTCAGCGCCGTCGCGCATGCGCAAAGCAGCGTCACGCTCTACGGGATGCTGGATGCCGGTATCGCCTATACGAACAACCAGTCGGGCAAGCACGCGTGGCAGCAAGGCAGCGGCCTGCTGTCGAATACGGTCTTCGGGCTGAGCGGCAACGAGGATCTCGGCGGCGGCCTGCATGCGCTGTTCCGCCTCGAAAGCGGTTTCAACCTGAACAACGGCATGCAGTCCTATCGAAACACGCTGTTCGGCCGCCGTGCGTACGTCGGCCTGCAGAGCGACCAATACGGCACGCTGACGCTCGGCCGCCAGTACGACGCCGTGGTCGACTATCTCGGCCCGCTCGCGATGGCGAACAACGGCGACGGCAACAACCTCGCGTCGCATCCGTTCGACAACGACAACCTCGACGATTCGTTCTACATCGACAACGCGGTGAAATACGCGAGCCCGACGCTCGCCGGCTGGCAGTTCGGCGGCCTGTACGGGTTCGGCAACGCGGCCGGTGGCTTCGCGAACAACCGCGCATACAGTGCGGGCGTGTCGTATGCGAACGGGCCGGTCAGCCTCGGCGCCGCGTACCTGCAACTCAATCGCGGCGGCTTGACGACGGGCGGCGCACTGTCGGCGAACGACGCGCCGAACTTCCCGGCCGTGAGGCAGCGCGTGATGGGCGCCGGCGGCAGCTATGCGTTCGACCGGCTGACGATCGGCGCGTTGTGGACGCACACGATGTTCGACGAGACGGCCGCGTCGTCGCTGCCCGGCGCGCTGAATGCGCTGCGCTTCGACAACTACGAAGTCAACGCGCGCTATGCGCTGACGCCGGCGGTTTCGTTCACGGGCGCCTATACGTTCACCGACGGCCGCTACGACGACGCAACCGACAGCCACCGGCCGAAGTGGCACCAGGCGACGCTGATGGCCGACTACGCGCTGAGCAAGCGCACCGACGCGTATGCGGAAACCGTGTACCAGCACGCGTTCGGCGTGCCGTCGGGCGCGACGCTCGGGTTCGCGAACGTCACGGGGCTCGCGGCTTCGTCGACGCGTACGCAGGTGGTCGCAACGGTCGGCATCCGGCATCGGTTCTGAGCGCAAGCGGGCCGCGGAAGGCCGGCCGCTCTGTGCAATCCCGCATGGACGCGCACCGGCCGAACGGGGATCATTCAGGGAATCCGGGCCGGCGCGCCCGCGAAACCGGTACACTCGGCGCCGGGCGCGCGCCGGATCGGCATTCGGCGGCGGCCCGCTGCCGACTCTGAATCGTGATCCCATGACCACACCGATCTATCAGGAAATCAAGGACTTCATCCTCGCGCGCATTCATGCCGGCGAGTGGGCGGAAGGCGACCAGGTGCCGTCGGAGAACGAGCTCGCGCGCGAATTCAACGTCGCGCGGATGACCGTCAACCGCGCGCTGCGCGAACTGACGGCCGAACAGGTGCTCACGCGCACGCGCGGCTCCGGCACGTATGTCGCGTCGCCGAAATACGAATCGACGCTCGTCGCGATCCGCAGCATCTCCGACGAAGTCGCCGCGCGCGGCCACGGCTATCGCGCGCAGGTGCTGCAGGTCGGCGCGGCCGTCGCCGATGCGAAGCTCGCCGACGAACTGCAGCTCGACACCGGCAGCCCGATCTTCCATTCGCGCGTGCTGCATTTCGAGAACGACACGCCGGTGCAACTGGAAGAACGCTGGGTCAACCCGGCCTGCGCGCCCGAATATGCATTGCAGGACTTCACGACGACGACGCCGAACCAGTATCTGACGCGCGTCGCGCCGCTGCAGCGCGTCGAATACCGGATCGAAGCCGCGATGCCCGACGCCGAAACGCGCCGTCACCTGACGATGGACGATCGCGAACCGTGCCTGCTGCTGCATCGGCGCACGTGGTCGCAGGGGCTGGTCGCATCGGTCGCCAATCTGTGGCACCCGGGCAGCCGCTACCGGTTCACCGGGCACTTCTGATCCGATGACGATGCGCGGGCTCACCTCGCGCGCGGTCGTACCCATCGTTCGATCGCACTGACGGCCCGCTTCAAGCCATCCTCCTGCGCGACGCGCGCACCGAGTTCTGTCGCACGCGCCTTCGTCTCGCCCTGTTCGGCAAACGCGATGGCCCGCGCCAGCGCGACGGCGTCCATACGCCGCCCCGCGACCGGCGCAGCCGCGACACCGAGCCGTTGCAGCCGGTTCCCCCAGAAGAACTGATCGCCCGCGAACGGCACGACCACCGACGCAATACCGGCCCGCGCGGCCGAATGCGTGGTGCCCGAGCCGCCGTGATGCACCGCCATCGCGACGCGCGGGAACAGCCAGTCGTGCGGCGTGTCGCCGATCACGCGAACGTGCGCGGGCAGCAGCGACGCATCGATGCCGCTCCAGCCCGGATAGAATAGCGCGCGCCGGCCGGCCAGCGCCTGCGTCAACGCCGCGGCCATCGCCGCGCGATCGAAGCCGGCCATGCTGCCGAAACCGATGTACACGGGCGGCTCGCCCGCGTCGAGAAACGCCGCGAGTTCGGGCGACGGCGCCCACGCACGCGCATCGATCCGCCACTGGCCGCAGGCCTGCACGTTCGACGGCCAGTCGGCCGGGCCGGACAGCAGCGCCGGCGACACGCCATACAGCATCGGATGATCGGTCCACACGTGCTGGCGCGGCGGCAATCCGCATACGCCGGCGCGCGCGGCATTCGTCGACTTCCTGAACGCCTGCCACAGCAGCGCATTCACTAGCCGGTGGCTCGCGCGATTCAGCCAGCGCGGCACCTTCCCCGGCGGCAGGAACGGCGACGCGAATTCGGCGGTCGGCGTGATCGGGATCATGCCCGTGCCGATTGCCGGGATGCTGCGATATTCTGCGACCGACAAGCCGACGAACGACACGAGCCCCGACACGAGCAGCGCGTCACAGCCGGCCGAAGCGTCCACCACTTCGCGCATCCATGCGGCCGTGTTCGCATTCGCGATCGCCGCGAGCGCCTTGGAGGTGTCGTTGAAACCGCCGCGCCCGCGCACCGCATCGGCCAACGCGCCCTCCGGCGCAATCGCGTGACGGATATCGCCGGACAGCGGCGCCGACGGCACGCCAAGTGCGGCGGCCGACCCGAGCGTCGCCGCATCGGCCAGCAGCCGGACCTCGTGCCCGGCATCCATCAGCGCGCGGCCGAGCGCCGCGAGCGGACGCGTGTCGCCTTCGGTGCCGTAGGTGGCGATGACGAGTTTCATGCGGAGCTCCTCGTGCACGACGGAAAAGAATGGTTTCGTAAAAGTGCACGTCGTATACTAATGCAATTCGTACACTTTCAGTCAACCGCCCTGCCATGACGATTCCGACCGACGATCCGGGCCGCCGCGCGCGCAAACGCATCCAGATGCTCGCGCATCTCGCCGGGACCGGCGCACGCCTGTTCGATGCGCACGGCTACGAGGCCGTCACGATGGAGCAGATCGCCGCCGAGGCCGATGTCGCGAAACGGACGCTGTACAACCACTTTCC
>NZ_BCPP01000288.1:0-7141 GCF_016586125.1 Burkholderia sp. E168m23 | reverse complement strand
CACGTGATCGACGAAATCGACCGGGTGGAGGACACGATCGCCTCGATGCACCACGAACCGATCGGATCGCTGAAAATCGCCGCGCCGGTCATGTTCGGGATGCACGTGCTCGCGCCGGCCATCGATGCGTTCAAGATGCGCCACCCGGCCATCGTGCCGGAAGTCACGATCGTGGACCGTCACGTCGATCTCGTGTCGGAGGGCTTCGACGTCGGGCTGCTGCTGTCCCAGCACATCAGCAACAACACGCTGGTGAAGCGCCCGCTCACGCGGCTTAGGCAGCTCGTCTGCGCCGCACCGCAATATGCCGAGCGGCACGGCACGCCCGCGCATCCGCAGGATCTCGCGTCGCACGCCTGCCTGGCGTTCCATGCCGATTTCATGGGCGAATACCTGTCGTTCGATCACGACCAGACGCGCATCACCGTACGCCCGAACAAGTCCGCGTCGTCGAACAACGTCGGGCTGATCCGGAACTGGGCGCTGTCCGGCATGGGCATCGCGGTCCTGCCCGACTTCCTCGTCAAGTCGGATCTCGACGACGGCCGGCTGCTCGCGCTGCTGCCCGGCTATCGGCTCGAGGCCCTCGAGATGAACGTCGCGTACCCGAGCCGCCGGCACTTTCCGCGCAAGGCCCGACTTTTCGTCGATCACCTGATCGACCATTTCGTCAGTTGAATGCAGGACGGCATCGCGCACGATTTTTCACGCCGATTCGCGGTCGCCCGCTCGAGCCGCACTCGCCCCGCACCCGGCCGCGGCGGCGCGCCGGCAGGCGCTCCCACGGCCGTCGACCCGTCACCCGGCGGGTATGGGCACGCCTGTTGCGCCGGCGCATCTCGGTAGTCGACCGCTCTTGGCAGCCCGCCGCGGAGGACTACACTAATCCTTAATGGGGTGCGGCCGGATAACCGCGCCCTCAGGGAGACGCCGCCATGAATCGGCCGCTGAATCGTATCCTGCCGCGCGTGACCGGTCCCGCCTCGGTGTGGACGTGGGTCAAGTGGTCCTTGCTCGCCGCACTGCTGATCGCGCTCGCGATCGTCGCGCGGCTCGTGCAGACCGAGATCGAAACCTCCCGGCTGCAGGCGCGCTACCTGTCCGAGCTCACCCGCGACGTCGGCTATACGGTCGAGGCGGGGCCGAGCGATCACATCCGCTTCCCCGCGAACGGCCCGTACGACCAGCGCTTCGGCTACGCGATGATCCCCGCGTTCCAGCAGCGGCTGCTCTCGCGCGGCTTCGTCGTCAGCGAGCAGGCGCGCGATTCGCAGCGGATGCTGGCGCTCGGCGAGCGCGGGCTGTTCCTTCCTTATGAAGAGAAGGACCAGACGGGCCTGATGCTGTTCGATTCGACCGGCTCGCCGCTGTTCGCGACCGTGTTTCCGCAGCGCGTCTACGCGGACTTCGACACGGTGCCGCGCGTGATCACCGATTCGCTGCTGTTCATCGAGGATCGCTACCTGCTCGACGGGAACGAACCGAACCGCAACCCGGCGATCGACTGGGGGCGCTTCAGCCGCGCGCTCGCCGACCAGGCGCTGCACGTCGTCAACCGCCATCAGGCGCGCCCGGGCGGCAGCACGCTCGCGACGCAGATCGAGAAATTCCGCCATTCTCCCGAGGGCCGCACCGCGACGCCGCCCGAAAAGCTGCGGCAGATCGCGTCCGCGTCGGTGCGCGCCTACCTGAACGGTCCGCAGACGATGCTCGCGCGCCGCACGATCGTCGTGCGCTACCTGAACTCGGTGCCGCTCGCCGCGCGGCCGCACGTGGGCGAAATCACCGGCATCGGCGACGGTCTCGCCGCGTGGTATGGCCGCGACTTCAACGACGTGAACCGCATCCTGTCCGCGCCGACGACCGGCGACAACGTCGACCAGCAAGGCAAGACGTTCCGCGAAGTGTTGTCGCTGCTGATCGCGCAGCGCGCGCCGTCGTACTTCCTCAACCGCGGCTATCCGGCGTTGCAGAAGCTGACCGACAGCTACCTGCGGCTGCTGTCCAACGGCGGCATGATCTCGCCCGCGCTGCGCGATGCCGCGCTCGCCGCGCAGATCGAACGCAGCGCGCCGCCGGCCGCCGCGCGCGTGCAGTCGTTCGTGTCGCGCAAGGCCGTCACCTCCGCGCGCGCATCGCTGCTGTCGGCGCTGGGCATCAGCGACCTGTACCAGCTCGACCAGCTCGACCTGCAGGCCACCAGCACGCTCGACAACGGCGTGCAGCAGGCGGTCGCCGAGCGGCTCGCGCGGGCGTCGACGCGCGACGGTGCGCAGGCCGCCGGCCTGTACGGTTTCGAGATGCTCGCGCCGAAGGACGACCCGTCGCACCTCACGTACAGCTTCACGCTGTACGAGCACCGCAACGGCGCGAACATGCTGCGCGTGCAGACCGACAGCGTGAACCAGCCGTTCGACGTGAATCGCGGCGGCCGCATCAACCTCGGCTCGACCGCGAAGCTGCGCACGCTGATCACGTACCTGCAGATCGTCTCCGACCTCCATGCGCGCTATGCGAACCTGTCGAACGCGGAGCTGGCGCGCGTGAAGCCCGATCCGATCGACGGGCTGTCGCGCTGGGCGCTCGACTATCTGTCGCATACGCGCGACCGCTCGCTGCAGGCGATGCTCGATGCGTCCGTCGAGCGCAAATATTCGGCGAGCCCGGACGTGTTCTACACGGGCGGCGGCGCGCAGGTGTTCTCCAACTTCGAGAAGTCGGACAACGGCCGCATCCTGACGCTGCACGCGGCGTTCGAGCACTCGGTCAACCTCGTGTTCGTGCGGCTGATGCGCGACATCGTTCACTATGAAACGCTGCAGGCGGCCGGCCCGTCGTCGTCGTGGCTCAACGATCCCGCGCAGCGCCAGCATTACCTGCAGCAATTCGTCGACGGCGAAAGCCAGGTCTACGTGAAGCGCTACTACACGCGCTATGCGGGCAAGGCGCCCGACGACGCGCTCGCGCTGATGCTGCGCGACGTACGCAAGTCGCCGCCGAAGCTCGCGACGGTGCTGCGCAGCGTCGCGCCGAACGAGTCTCTCGCGTGGTTCTCGGCGCAGATGCGCGCGCAACTGAAGGGCACGCCGGCCGCGACGCTGTCCGACGACGATCTCGCCGCGCTCTACGCGAAGTACGCGATCGACCGCTTCAACCTCAACGACCGCGGCTATATCGCGAGCGTCCATCCGCTCGCGCTGTGGACGCTCAACTACCTGCGCGCGCACCCGGGCGCGTCGCTCGCCGAGGTTCAGCGCGACAGCCGCGATACGCGTTTCTACACGTATTCGTGGCTGTACAAGACCCGCTACCACGCGACGCAGGACCGGCGCATCCGCCGCATGGTCGAGCTGCGCGCGTATGCGGAGATCACGAAGTCGTGGCGCGCGCTTGGCTACCCGTTCGCGGAAGTGACGCCGTCCTATGCGGCCGCGATCGGTGCATCGGGCGACCAGCCCGACGCGCTCGCGAAACTGATCGGCCTGATCGCGAACGGTGGCCAGAAGGCGCCGACCGAGACGATCACGCGACTCGATTTCGCGAAGGGCACGCCGTACGAAACGCGTTTCGTGCGCGCGGCCGCCCAGCCGCAGCCGGTGCTGTCGCCGGAGATCGTCAACGTGGCGCACACGCTGCTGCGCGACGTCGTGCTCCACGGCACCGCGCGCCGCCTCGCGGGCGGGCTCACGCTGCCGGACGGCAAGACGCTCGACGTGTACGGCAAGACGGGGACGGGCGACCAGCGCTTCAACGTCTATGCGCGCGGCGCGCGGCTGATCGAGTCGCGCAAGGTCAACCGCAGCGGCACCTTCGTGTTCGCGATCGGCGACCGGTTCTTCGGCGTGCTGACGGCGACCGCGCACGAACCGTATGCGGCGCGCTACGACTTCACGAGCGCGATGGCCGTGCAGTTGCTGAAGTCGATGGCGCCGGCGCTCGCACCGCTGATCGAACGCCCGGCCGACGCCGGCACGCGTACCGCGGGGCCGGCGCCGCAGGCGGAAACGCCTGCGGCGAATGCAGCGGCCGTGCAGCCGTCCTGACCGCCTGATCGCGGCGGGTAGGCACCCGCACCGGCGCGCCGCTCAGTGCGAGCGGCCGTCGTAGTGCGTGACGGGCAGCGCGTCGAGGTCGACGCCGTCGATGCAGCGCACGTTGATCGCGGCCATCGCGGTGCCCTTCGGATCGACGCCCTCGCCGAACGCGTGAATCCCGCAGCGCTTGCAGAAGCGATGCCGGATCACGTGCTTGTTGAACATGTAGGTGGCAAGATTCTCGTCGGGTGTCAGCAGCTTCATGTGATCGCGCGGCACGAACCACATCAGCGCGCCCTTGCGCCGGCAGATCGAGCAGTTGCACGCCATCACGCCCTGCAGGTCGCCTTCCGCCTCGAACGTCACGTCTCCACAATGACAGCTTCCGCGATAAAGCATGGTCGTCTCCCGGTGCAGCCCGTGCACGTCGCCGGCGCCCCGGCGGGACACCGTTGGCCGGGCCGATCCAAACGCGTACAGTAGCGCTCGCATGCGTCGCCCGCAATGTCCGGACGGCGCCATCCCTCACCGACCCAGGAGACCGTCATGCTCGAACTGCGCCCCGGCTGCGAATGCTGCGACAAGGACCTGCCGCCCGATTCGGAGGAAGCACGCATCTGTACGTTTGAATGTACGTTTTGCGCGACTTGCGCGGACGACGTGCTGAAGGGCCGCTGCCCGAACTGCGGCGGCGACCTGGTCGCGCGCCCGCGGCGACCGGCGAGCCTGCTCGCGAAGTACCCGCCGTCGACGGAACGGATCCACAAGCCGGGCGGCTGCGCGAACGCCTGACGGCACGGCGCCGGCACCGGCGCCGCGTGCCCGCTTCCGTCACGACATCTCGATCCGGGCACGCGTCACCGCCAGCAGCGTCGCCATCGCGCGGCGAGCGCCGTTCTCGTCGCGCACGCGAATCGCGTCGCTGACGGCCGTATGCTCGGCAAGCGACGCGTTGTACACGTCCGCCCGGCGCGCATTCAACTGCAGTTGCGCCTCGAGCGTGCGATCGATCAGCGCGCCGAGCGGCACCAGCAGCTCGTTGCCACCGGCCTCCAGCACGCTCAGGTGAAAGTGCAGATCGGCGCGCACCCATTCGTCGACGTTGCGCGCGGCGGCCATCGCGCGCACCGCGCCGTCGATCGCGTCGAATGCTTCGGGCGTATGGGTTCGCGCGGCCAGCGCGGCCGCGTGCGGCTCGATCATCTCGCGCATCTCCTGCAGCTTCAGCGCGAATGCGAGCGGCGGCGCGACACGCGCATACCAGTCGAGCAGGTCGGCATCGAGCAGGTTCCACGCCCGGCGCGGCCGCACGCGCGTGCCGACCTTCGGCCGCGATTCGACCAGCCCCTTCGACGTCAGCGTGCGCAGCGCCTCGCGCATCACCGTGCGGCTTACGCCGTACATCTCCATCAGGTCGGGTTCCCTCGGCAGCAGCGATTCGGGCGGATAGTCGCCGCGCAGGATCGCCGTCGCGAGCCGGAAGGCCGTCTGTCCATGCAGGTCGCGTTGAATGATCGTTCTCCGTCGGGCGAACTGCCCACTATCTGCACATTAATGCTATTAATACTATTTTTTATTCGACTACGCTAGGATAACCGCGAAAGCACGGATCGTGCGCCGCGCCCGCGCGGGCGCGCCGGTCAATCATGGAGACTCGCGTCATGAAAATCACCCGCCTCGAAACGTTCGTCGTCCCGCCCCGGTGGCTGTTCCTCAAGATCGAAACCGACGAGGGCATCATCGGCTGGGGCGAACCGGTCGTCGAAGGCCGCGCGCACACGGTCGAGGCCGCCGTGCAGGAACTGGCCGACTACCTCGTCGGCCGCGACCCGCTGCTGATCGAGGATCACTGGCAGGTGATGTACCGCGCAGGCTTCTACCGCGGCGGCCCGATCATGATGAGCGCGATCGCGGGCGTCGACCAGGCGCTGTGGGACATCAAGGGCAAGCATCACGGCGTGCCGGTGCACGCGCTGCTCGGCGGCCAGGTGCGCGACCGCATCAAGGTGTATTCGTGGATCGGCGGCGACCGGCCGAGCGACGTCGCGAACAATGCACGCGCGGTGGTCGAGCGCGGCTTCAAGGCCGTGAAGATGAACGGCTCCGAGGAGCTGCAGATCGTCGACACCTATGACAAGGTCGAACAGGTGATCGCGAACGTCGCGGCGGTGCGCGACGCGGTCGGCCCGCACGTCGGGATCGGCGTCGACTTCCACGGCCGCGTGCACAAGCCGATGGCGAAGGTGCTCGCGAAGGAACTCGATCCGTACAAGCTGATGTTCATCGAGGAGCCGGTGCTGTCGGAAAACGCCGAGGCGCTGCGCGACATCGTCAACCAGACCAACACGCCGATCGCGCTCGGCGAACGGCTGTACTCGCGCTGGGACTTCAAGCACATCCTCGCGGGCGGCTACGTCGACATCATCCAGCCGGACGCATCGCACGCGGGCGGCATCACCGAGTGCCGCAAGATCGCGACGCTCGCGGAAAGCTACGACGTCGCGCTCGCGCTGCACTGCCCGCTCGGGCCGATCGCGCTCGCCGCGTGCCTGCAGCTCGACGCGGTCAGCTACAACGCGTTCATCCAGGAACAGAGCCTGGGCATCCACTACAACCAGGGCAACGACCTGCTCGACTATCTGCGCAACCCCGAGGTGTTCCGCTACGAGGACGGCTTCGTCGCGATCCCGCAGGGCCCGGGGCTCGGCATCGACGTGAACGAGGAGAAGGTGCGCGAGATGGCGAAGACGGGACATCGCTGGCGCAACCCGGTGTGGCGTCACGCGGACGGCAGCGTCGCCGAGTGGTGATGAACGCGTGAGATAAGAAAGAGGCGTTGCGCGGCATGCGCCGCGCGAGGCGTTCGACACGGCCGCCCCGGCAGGGCGGCCGTTCTTGCATCCGCGGCGCGCGCCGGCGCCCTACACTGCGCCGCGCCGTTCGGCCGTCAGCCGAGCGCCGCGAACCCTGGCACGCTGAACGACAGCACGGCCGCCGCGACGAACACGCCGATCATCGTCATCCCTTCGAGATGCAGGATGTTGCGGAACGTGTGCGCGTCCTCGGTCGACGCGGTGCGGCGCAGGCGCGGCAGCGCCGAGAAGCGG
>NZ_BCPP01000287.1:0-7144 GCF_016586125.1 Burkholderia sp. E168m23 | reverse complement strand
ATGGCTAGCGCGAGCAGCCATTTCGTCAGCAACACGAATTTTGCTTGATATTTGAGAACGATAAGATTGCCTATCGCCTCGATGCCGGCCGGCACGGACAGCCAGACGGCCCAGCGGAAGATGTCGACGGACGCTTCGTAGCCGCGGCCGAACACCCTGCCGACGATCAGCGGGGCGGCGGCGTCGAGCACGAGCGCGCCGGCCGTCATCAGGCCGGCCGTCATCGCGATCAGCCGGACGATGTTGCGGCGCAGCCGCGCGACGTCCTGCACGCGGTAGACGAACGCGGGCGCGATGGTCTGCGCGAGCATCAGCGCGAGCGTGATCCAGTTCTCGTTGAGCTGCTGCGCGGCCGAATAGCGGCCGAGATCGGCGAACGAAACATGGCGCTCGAGCATCAGGCGGTCGAGCTTCAGGAACAGGTACATGCAGATGAGGCCGAGCCAGAACACGGTGCCGGCCGTGGCAAAGTGCCGGAACAGCGGCTTGTCGAACGTCCAGCCGAGCGCGCCGCCGTTACGATGGCGGTAGTACAGCAGCAGCGCGAGGCCGATCGCGGCGGCTTCCAGCGCCCACAGCCACGCGAAACGGGCGGGGCCGGCGGCCGCGCGCACCAGGAGCCAGACGAGCAGCGCCTTGGCGAGCGCGGTGAGCATGCTGGTGACGAGCTGCGGCTTGCTGTAGGTCATGCTCTGCAGCCACGCGTTGATCACGCCGACGAACGGCTCGCGGAACACCATCGTGACGGCCAGGCCGGCGAGCATCGCGCCGACCAGCGGATCGAAGGCGCCCGCGGCGATCGCGATCCAGGTCGCGGCGAGCGCGGCGACCGATACGGCGATGCGCAGCACGAACGCGCTGCCGAGCACCGCGCCGAGCTGCGCGGGCGGGCGCTGGACGATGGTGGGGACGAGGATTTCCGCGCCGCACACCCAGGTGAGCGGCGCCAGTACCAGGAGAAGCGTATTCGCATACTGCCATTTGCCGAACACATCTGGCCCGAAATAACGGGCCAGCAGGCCGCTGATCGCGATCGCGACGCCGATTTGCGTAAGCCGTTCGAGCCCCAGCCAGACGAGGTTCGCGACGGCCTTCGCGACGTCCGGGTTGCCGAAGCGCTTCAGCATGCGCGGCAGCGGCGGCGCGCGCGGAGGGCGGCCGGAAGCGGCGGGTGGGCGGCGGCGGAGCGGCTAGGCATTAAAATGGGCGACATGCGCGTCATCAAAACCCGCGATTATAAGTGGGATCGCGGCTGCTCCAGCCGTTGTGCGCGGTGTTCCGCCGGCAGGCATGTATCATGCGCGGCACCCGTGAGCGGCGGCCCGCGCAAGCCAGACAATTTTCCATGCACGCAACTGAGAGAAGAGAATCGATGATCTCCCAATCCATCTTCAAGGCATATGACATTCGTGGCGTGGTCGGCAAGACACTCGACGTCGACACGGCGCGCGGAATCGGCCGGGCATTCGGCAGCGAAGTCCGTGCGCAGGGCGGCGATGCGGTCGTCGTCGCGCGCGACGGCCGCCTGTCCGGGCCGGAACTGGTCGGCGCGCTGGCCGACGGCCTGCGTGCGGCCGGTGTCGACGTCGTCGACGTCGGCATGGTGCCGACGCCGGTCGGTTATTTCGCGGCGAACGTGCCGCTGGCGCTGAAGGGCGGCGAGCGTCGCGTCGATTCGTGCATCGTCGTCACGGGCAGCCACAACCCGCCCGACTACAACGGCTTCAAGATGGTGCTGCGCGGCGCGGCGATCTACGGCGAGCAGATCCAGGCGCTGTACCGCCGCATCGTCGACGAGCGGTTCGAGTCCGGCAGCGGCACCTATGAGCAGATCGACGTCGCGGATCAATACATCGCGCGCATCGTCGGCGACGTGAAGCTCGCGCGGCCGCTGAAGATCGTGGTCGACGCCGGCAACGGCGTCGCCGGTCCGCTCGCGACGCGCCTGTTCAAGGCGCTCGGCTGCGAGCTCGTCGAGCGCTTCACCGACATCGACGGCACGTTCCCGAATCACCACCCCGATCCCGCCCATCCGGAAAACCTGCAGGACGTGATCCAGGCGCTGAAGGACACCGATGCGGAGCTCGGCTTTGCGTTCGACGGCGACGGCGACCGTCTGGGCGTCGTCACGAAGGACGGCCAGATCATCTATCCGGACCGCCAGCTGATGCTGTTCGCGGAAGAAGTGCTGTCGCGCAATCCGGGCGCGCAGATCATCTACGACGTGAAGTGCACGCGCCACCTCGCGCAGTGGGTGAAGTCGAAGGGCGGCGAGCCGCTGATGTGGAAGACGGGTCACTCGCTCGTGAAGGCGAAGCTGCGCGAGACGGGTGCGCCGCTCGCCGGCGAAATGAGCGGCCACGTGTTCTTCAAGGATCGCTGGTACGGCTTCGACGATGGCCTGTATACCGGTGCGCGCCTGCTCGAGATCCTCGCGAAGACGGCCGATCCGAGCGCGCTGCTCAACAGCCTGCCGGACGCGATGAGCACGCCGGAACTGCAGCTCTGGCTCGACGAAGGCGAGAATTTCCGCCTGATCGAGCAGTTGCAGAAAGAGGCGAAGTTCGACGGCGCCGACGAAGTCGTGACGATCGACGGCCTGCGTGTCGAGTACCCGGACGGCTTCGGCCTCGCGCGTTCGTCGAACACGACGCCGGTCGTCGTGATGCGCTTCGAGGCCGAGACGCAGGAAGGGCTCAAGCGCATCCAGGAAGACTTCCGCCGCGTGCTGACGGCCGCGAAGCCGGACGTCAAGCTGCCGTTCTGAGCGCCGGCGGCCGGCGGGCCGCCCGTACGACGGCCGGTTCATCGGCCGTGTTTATCTCGAAAAGCGGCGCGTGCCCCGGGCGCGCGGCCGCTTTTTGTCTGTCCGGTCGTCCGGCCGGGATAAAATCCCCCCTTTATGTCTGTCGCCGGCTGCCAGTCGGCGTTTTTTCAGCGTGCAAAAGATCCTGATCGTGCGCGTGTCGTCGCTGGGCGACGTCGTGCACAACATGCCGGTGATCGCCGATATCCGGCGCCGCCACCCCGATGCGCAGATCGACTGGCTCGTCGAGGAAAGCTTCGTCGACCTCGTGCGGCTCGTCGACGGCGTGCGCAACGTGCTGCCGTTCTCGCTGCGCCGCTGGCGCAAGAAGCCGTTCTCGGGTGCGACGTGGCGCGAGATTCGCGCATTTCGCCGGCGCCTCGCGGCCGAGCAGTACGACCTCGTGATCGACTGCCAGGGCCTCATCAAGACGGCGTGGGTCGCGAGCTGGGCGCGCGGGCCGCTCGTCGGGCTCGGCAACCGGACCGACGGCGCCGGCTACGAATGGCCGGTGCGCTTCTTCTATCGCAAGCGCGTGCCGATCGCGCCGCGCACGCACGTGGTCGAGCGCTCGCGCCAACTCGTCGCGGCCGCGCTGGACGACCCGGCGCCGACTCCGGCCGATCCGGTCGAATTCGGCCTCGACACGCGGGCGGCGGCGCTCGCGGTGGCCGCGCTCGGCCTGAACCTGCCGGTGCCGTACGTCGTGTTCGTCCACGCGACGTCGCGCGCCGACAAGCAGTGGCCGGACGCGGCATGGATCGAGCTCGGCCAGGCGCTCGTGCGGCGCGGCGCGTCGCTCGTGCTGCCGTGGGGCAACGACGCGGAACGCGCGACCAGCGAGCGGCTCGCGAAGGAATTCGGCGCGGCGGCGATCGTGCCGCCGAAGCTGTCGCTGCCGGCCGTGGTCGGTCTGATCGACGGCGCGGCCGCGACGGTCGGGGTTGATACAGGTCTGGTTCACATCGCGGCCGCGCTGAAGCGTCCGACGGTCGAACTGTACAATTTCGCGACGGCCTGGCGGACCGGCGGCTACTGGTCGCCGAACGTCGTCAATCTCGGCACGGCGGGGCAGCCCCCGTCGATCGCGCAGGTGAAGTCGGCGCTCGCGGGCTTCGGTCTCCTGTAACGCTGTCCACACGCGAACCGATCATGAGCGAATCCCAGATCATCGAAGTCCCGTCCGCCGACTGGAGCGGGCACAACCTGTCGGCGCCGCGCGAGCAGTTGCTCGCCGCGGTCGAGGAAGGCAAGGTGCTGTATTTCCCGCATCTGCGCTTCGCGATCGACGGCGGCGAGGAAGCGCTGCTCGATCCGGCGCTCGCCGATCCGAAACGCAAGAACATCAGTCTCGCGCCGAACGGCGGCGCGCTTGCCGGCGTGCTCGGCGACAGCGTCACGCAGTCGGCCGTGCGCGCGCTCGTCGCGCGCTTCCAGCAGCAGGCCGGCACGCTCGTCGACGGCCTTTTCCCCGAATACCGCGGCAAGCTGCGCGTCGCGCCGACGAGCCTGCGGCTGATGCAGGTCGAAACGCGCCAGACGTCGTGGCGCAAGGACGACAGCCGGCTGCACGTCGACGCGTTCCCGTCGCGGCCGAACTACGGCGAGCGCATCCTGCGCGTGTTCACGAACGTGAACCCGGCCGGCGTGCCGCGCGTGTGGCGTGTCGGCGAGCCGTTCGAGGATGTCGCGAAGCGCTTCCTGCCGAAGATCCGGCCGCAGTTGCCGGGCTCGGCGTGGCTGCTGAACCTCCTGCACGTAACGAAATCGCCGCGCAGCGCGTACGACCACCTGATGCTGAACCTGCACGACGGGATGAAGGCCGATCTCGACTATCAGAAGACGTGTCCCCAGCAGACGATGCCGTTTCCGCCGGGCAGCGTGTGGATATGTTTCTCCGATCAGACTTCGCACGCTGTGATGTCCGGCCAGTTCATGCTGGAGCAGACCTTCTTCCTGCCGGTCGATGCGATGGTGCGCCGCGAATGCGCGCCGCTCGGCATTCTCGAACGCCTGACGGGCAGGGCGCTGGTTTGAGCGCGCCCCTGCTTCGACGTAACTCAAGGGCGACCGCATGCTGAGGGCGATCTATCGTGCGCTGTGGTGGCTCGTCGCGCCGGCCGCCGTGATCCGGCTCTATGTGCGCTCGCGCAAGGAGCGCGGCTATCGCGAGCATATCGGCGAGCGCTTCGGTCACGTCGCGGGCCGCTCGCCGGATGATCGCGCGCCGCTGATCTGGGTGCATGCGGTGTCGGTCGGCGAGACGCGCGCCGCGCAGCCGCTGATCGATGCGCTGATGCGCGCGCGCGCCGATGCGCGCATCCTGCTCACGCACATGACGCCGAGCGGCCGTGCGACGGGCGAACAGATCTTCGGCGATCGCGTGCTGCGCTGCTATCTGCCTTACGACATGCCGGGCGCGGTGCGGCGCTTCCTGCGCGCGTGGCGGCCGACGCTCGGCCTCGTGATGGAAACCGAGGTGTGGCCGACGCTGATCGACGAGTGCCGCCGCGCGGACGTGCCGCTCGTGCTGACCAATGCGCGGATGTCCGCGCGTTCGTTCCGGCGCGCGGCGAAGTTCGGCGCGGCGACGCGCGACGTGTTCGGCGGCTTCTCGCGCGTGCTCGCGCAGAGCCCGGCCGATGCGGAGCGGCTGACGTCGCTCGGCGCACGCAACGTGACCGTGCTCGGCAACCTGAAGTTCGACATGACGACGCCGCCGGAACTCGCGGCACGCGGCCATGCATGGCGCGACGCGATCGGCGCGCGGCCGGTGTGGGTCGCGGCCAGCACGCGCGAGAACGAAGAGGTGCTGGTGCTGCAGGCGTTCGCGGAAATGCGCACGCCTGGCGCGCTGCTGGTGCTCGTGCCGCGTCATCCGCAGCGCTTTGCCGAAGTCGAGGCGCTCGTCGCGCGCAGCGGGCTCAAGTGCGTGCGGCGCTCGGTGTGGGCGGCCGATGCGGCTGCGCTCGCGGCGGGCCGGCCGGCCGCCGAACCGCTGGCGGATGACGTGACGGTGCTGCTCGGCGATTCGATGGGCGAGCTCGGCGCGTACTACGCGGCGGCCGACATCGCGTTCATCGGCGGCAGCCTGCTGCCGCTCGGCGGGCAGAACCTGATCGAAGCGTGCGCGGTCGGCGTGCCGGTGCTGATCGGGCCGCACGTGTTCAACTTCACGCAGGCGACTGCCGACGCGGTCGCGGCAGGGGCGGCGATGCAGGTCGAAGATCCGCTCGATCTCGCGCACGTGCTCGACGCGCTGTTCGCCGACAAGGCGCGGCGCATCGCGATGGGTGCGGCCGGCGCGGCCTTCGCGGCGCGTCACCGCGGCGCGACCGCGCGCACGGTCGACGTGCTCGCCGCGCTGCTGCCGCCTGCCGCAGCCGGCACGCGTGCGTTGCCGGACCAGTCGAGCGCGGCTTCCGAAGACGAATAGACGAAGGGCGGCGCAAGGCCGCCCCCGAACGCATGGCGGCGACGTGCGCCGTCGCCATGCCGCTCACACCGTCAGCAAGCCCTTCTTCTCGATGAACGCGATCACGTCCGCGACGCCGTCGAGCGCCTTCAGGTTCGTCATCACGTAAGGCCGCTCGCCGCGCATTTTCCGCGTGTCGGACGCCATCACGTCGAGGTTCGCGCCGACCAGCGGCGCGAGGTCGGTCTTGTTGATCACCAGCAGGTCGGACTTCGTGATGCCCGGGCCGCCCTTGCGCGGAATCTTCTCGCCGCCCGCGACGTCGATCACGTAGATCGTCAGGTCCGACAGCTCGGGACTGAAGGTCGCCGCGAGATTGTCGCCACCGGACTCGATGAACACGATGTCGGCATCGGGAAAGCGCGCGAGCATCCGGTCGACGGCCTCGAGGTTGATCGACGCATCTTCCCGGATCGCCGTGTGCGGGCAGCCGCCCGTCTCGACGCCCATGATGCGTTCCTCGGGCAACGCGCCCGCGACCGTCAGCAGCCGCTGGTCTTCCTTCGTATAGATATCGTTGGTGATCGCGACGAGGTCGTACCGGTCGCGCATCGCCTTGCACAGCATTTCGAGCAGCGTGGTCTTGCCGGAGCCGACGGGGCCGCCGATGCCGACGCGCAGCGGCGGCAGTTTCTTCGTACGGCGGACGGAGGAGGGAGCGGGTGCGTTCATGGTGTGGATCAAGTTCAGGAGCGGAACAACCGCGAGTACTGGGTTTCGTGCCGCGCGGACAGGATGCCCAACTGCGGCGCGAACGTGTTGATGGCGTCGGGCGGCGTCGCGAGCGCACGGCGCACGGCCGCGTCGATCGCGCCGCGCAGCGCGACGATGATGCGTTGCCCGGCGAGCTGGCCGAGCGGCAC
>NZ_BCPP01000286.1:0-7158 GCF_016586125.1 Burkholderia sp. E168m23 | reverse complement strand
CCGTGGCGGACAGGCAGAGCAGGGCAGCCAGCAGCCGGTTTTTCATGTCGATTCCCGAGGCAAGGGGCGCGGCGGGCCGCCGTAGCGACTCACCCGATCGTTCGAAACGTCTGAGGTTTCGATTATAGTGACCGCCGTTCCCGACTGCCGCCCTGAATTGCCGTCATGCCTGCACCGATCCTGATTCGCCCCGCCACGCGGGAAGACGCGGCCGCGATGGCCGCCGTGGAAGTCGCCGCCGCGCAGCGTTTTCGCGAGATCGGCATGGCCGACATCGCCGACGGCGAGCCGACCGATGCGGCCGCCGTGCTCGTGCGGATCGACGACGGTCGCGCCTATGTGGCGGTCGATCCGCAAGGCACGTGCGTCGGGTTCGCGTTCTACCGGCTGCTCGATGCGCAGCGGCTGTATCTGGAGGAACTGGATGTCGCGCCGTCGCACGCAGGGCAGCGGATCGGCGCGCGTCTCATCGAACAGGTGATCGCGCGCGCGGCGCGGGAGCACGTCGAGCAGGTGGTGCTGTCGACGTTCCGTGACGCGCCGTGGAATGCACCGTACTACGCGCGCCTCGGTTTCCGGATCATCGACGATACGGCACTCGACGACGCGCTGCGCGCAATCCGCGCGCACCACGTCGCGCTCGGTCTCGACGAAACGCGGCGCGTGTTCATGCGACGCGCTGTGGTGGCCTGATGCGCGGTGCGGACCGATTCCGGCGTAGTCAGCGCCGCGTGCCGCTCCCGAACGAACGCGACGCGAACGCGGCTTCGATGTACGCGAGGAAATCCGTCGCGGGGCGCGTCAGTTGCAGGCCGGGCGGCGTGAGCCGGTAGAGCTGCAGCGGTGGCGGCGACAGCGGCAGCGGGAGCGGCGTGAGCGCCTGGCCGAACACGGTTTCCGACAGCGAATGCCGGGTCCACGAGAAGATCGCATCCGTCGTGAGCAGCAGGCTGTAGAACAGCGCATACGACGTGCAGCGCGTGATGCAGCGCGGCGCCGGCAGGCCGGCGTGCGCATGGAGGTCGCGAATGTGCGC
Source organism: Burkholderia sp. E168m23 (assembly GCF_016586125.1). Taxonomy (NCBI): domain Bacteria; kingdom Pseudomonadati; phylum Pseudomonadota; class Betaproteobacteria; order Burkholderiales; family Burkholderiaceae; genus Burkholderia; species Burkholderia sp. E168m23. Next base: position 6,122 of record NZ_BCPP01000286.1, on the reverse strand, counting down.
CGGAAAATTGTCGCTCGGATCGGTGTGGACCCACTCGGCATCGCGTAGCGCGTCCAGCGATGTCGCACCGGCGAAACGCCCGTTCTCGCGGGTGACGAACGCGGTGTCGAAGGTGCGGATCGGCTTCACGTCGGCGGACTCGGCGACCTCGCCGGTGATGGCCGCGAACGCCAGATCGAGGGTCCGGCTGTGCAATTGCTCGGTCAACTGGTTGAACGACAGTTCGCGCAGTTCGCACTCGACATGCGGCCAGTGGCGCCGAAATTCGGCATAGGCGTGCGCGAACCCCGTAACCGCGACGATCGGCGTGAAGCCGAGCACCAGCCTGCCTTCGCGCAGCCCTTTCAGATGCGCGATGTCGTCGCGCGCCCGCTCGAGCTCCCGAACGACCGCATGCGCGCGGCCGAGCAATACGTCGCCTTCCGGCGTCGGCACGACACCCCACGGCTTGCGTTCGAGAAGCGCCACGCCGAATTCGCCTTCCAGTTCCTGAATCGCCTTGCTGACGGCCGGCTGGCTGACGTGCAGCGTTTTCGCGGCAGCCTTGATGCTGCCCGCCGTGGCCACCGCGACCAGCGTGCGCAATTGGTGGGTTTTCATGATGCGGAGGATATAACCAAATCTTATCCGTATCAAAATTGATGTGTTTTTTGACCCGATGCGTCTCTCCATACTGGCCTGCAACGGTTGCGATGCAGCCGATCCAATGGAGCCAGACATGACGCAGGACCTTGCCCCGACGCTCGCGGCGATCCGTGAAGCCGCCCCCCGTTTCGTCGCGATTCGACGCGACATCCACGCCCACCCGGAACTCGGGTTTGCCGAAACACGCACCGCGCGGATCGTCGCCGCCCAATTGGCGGAGTGGGGCTACGACGTGACGACCGGCATCGGTGGCACCGGCGTGGTCGGCCGGTTGCGGCGCGGTACGTCGTCGCGCACGCTCGGCTTGCGCGCCGACATGGACGCGTTGCCGATCCGGGAAGAAACGGGCCTGCCCCATGCGAGCACGGTTGCCGGGACGATGCACGCCTGCGGTCACGACGGCCATACCGCGATCCTGCTGGCGGCCGCCCACCATCTGGCCGCACAGGGGCGCTTCGACGGCACGCTGAACGTGATCTTTCAGCCCGCGGAGGAAGGACTCGGCGGCGCGAGGCGAATGATCGAGGAGGGCCTGTTCGAGCGCTTTCCGTGCGAGCGCGTCTATGCGTTGCACAACGCGCCGGGCGTACCGGTCGGTCATTTCGCGTTGCGCTACGGCGCGATGATGGCGTCGTCCGATTCGGTAACGATCACCGTGACGGGCAAGGGCGGGCACGGCGCGATGCCGCAGCACGCGAGCGATCCGATCGTGGCGGCGGCGAACATCGTGACCGCGCTGCAATCGATCGTCGCCCGCAACATCGATCCCGCCAAGGCGGCAGTGGTGACCGTCGGTACGTTCCATGCCGGCACGGCCCCGAACGTGATTCCGGAGACCGCGACGCTGCAACTGTCGGTCCGCTCGCTCGACGCGGCCACGCGCGACGAGGTCGAGGCGCGGATTCGCCGGATCGCCGACGCGCAGGCGCGGGCCTACGGGACCGTTGCGCAGGTCGACTATCAAGCCATCTCGCGCGTGGTCGTCAACGATGCCGCCGCCGCGGATCTCGCGGTCGAGACGATCACGGCGCTGGCCGGCGCCGGTGGGCTCACGCTGCTTGCCGACGGTGTGATGGGCAGCGAGGATTTTTCGTGGATGACGGAACGCGTGCCGGGTTGCTACGTGATGCTCGGCAACGGACTCGATTCGCACGGCGGCTGCTCGGTTCACAACCCGGGCTACGACTTCAATGACGACGCGCTCGGCTGGGGCGCCGCCTATTTCGTCGGCATCGTGGAACGCTTCCTGGGCACGGCCTGACGAGCGCGTCCGCCAAGCGCGGCAATTCGGAATTTTCTCTCTGAAAATAAGGAAAACGAATGAAGAAGAGGCTGACATGGGGCGCTGCGTGCCTGGCGCTGGGCGCCGGAAGTGCCTGCGCGGTGCCGTATCAGGACGTACTGCTTGCGGCGGTGCCGGAGTTCAACGGCGGATTGAAGGAGGGTGTGGCGCTGTACGGCTCGGTCGACATGGGGATCAACTACCAGTCGGTGGGTGGACGGTCGACGTGGCAGACCCAGAGCGGCGGCGAGTGGACGTCGAAATTCGGCTTCTTCGGGCGCGAGAATCTCGGCGGCGGGTGGCGCGCCGAATTCAATCTCGAAAGCGGTTTTCTCGCGAACAACGGCGCGCAGCAGGATACGCAGTCGTTCTTCAACCGGCAGTCGTGGATCGGCCTGATGTCCGACCGCTATGGCCGGCTGCGGCTCGGCAAGCAGATCGGCACGGGGCTGCCGCTGTTCATCGACGTGTTCGGCACCGTGGGCACCAATTCGGTGTACACGTGGCTTGGCGCGGCCGCCGTGCAGACGGCGCGCGGCGTCGGCTACAACAGCGACCTCGGACCGGGCGCGACACAACTGCCGGCGCGCGTCGACAACGCGATCACCTATCGGACGCCGATCGTGGCCGGCACCACGACGCTGATGCTGATGTACGCGCCCAGCAACGTCGCGGGGCGCGCGCCGGCCGCGTCCGCGCAGGGCGCGCTGCTGCAGTGGTACAACGGCACGACCTATCTGGCGGCGAGCTACAACCAGGTGTGGGGCGTCAACGGGGCGAGCACGGTACGCAACGACCTGTACGGGCTTGGCGCCGTCTACGACACCGGGCGGCTCGTGCTGTCCGCGTCGTTCAATCAATATGCGCCGAAACTTGCCGGCGACGGGATCGCACGCGTGTACACCCTCGGCACGATCGTGCCGTTCGGCGTGAATGCGGTTCGCGCGTCGATCGTCTATCGCGATACGTCGGGCGTGCGCGATGCCGCCGGCCGGCCGGCGAAGGATTCGGCGCTCGGCGTCATGCTCGGCTACGACTACCTGTTGTCCAAACGTACCGGCCTCTACGCGCGGACGGGGTTCATCCGCAATTACGGGATGTCGACCGTTCTGCTGAACGGCAATCCGTTGCCGACCGAGCCCGGCGGCACGACGCCGCGCACCGGCATGACGCCCGTGACGATGTCGCTCGGCATGTATCACAACTTCTGAACGAGGGCATCGGATGAGCACCTTGAATCGCGCGGCTGCCGCGCAGACCATCGACGCGCGACGCGCGATGCGGCGGACCGTCGCCGCGGCTGCACTCGGCAACGGACTCGAATTCTTCGACTTCACCGTATATAGCTTCTTTGCTGTACTGATCGGTCGGCTGTTCTTTCCGGCGTCCAGCGATGCGGGTGCGTTGATGCTGTCGCTCGCGACCTTCGGCGTCGGTTTCGTCGCACGGCCGCTCGGCGGCGTCGCGATCGGCGCGTATGCGGACCGCGTCGGGCGCAAGCCCGCGCTGGTGCTGACCGTTGCGCTGATGGCGCTCGGCACCGGCATCATCGGATTCGCGCCGACCTACGCGCAGATCGGCATCGCGGCGCCGCTGCTGATCGTGATCGGCCGACTGCTGCAGGGTTTTTCGGCAGGGGGCGAAGTCGGGGCCGCGACGACGTTGCTGATGGAGTCGGGCGGCGCCCGCCGGAGCGGCGAACTGGTGAGTTGGCAGATGGCCAGCCAGGGCGGTGCGGCGCTCGCCGGCGCGCTCGTCGCGTTGACGTTGTCCCGCTGGCTGCCGTCCGATGCGCTGCAAGGCTGGGGTTGGCGTGTACCGTTCGTGCTCGGCCTGCTGATCGGGCCGGTCGGGTTTTATCTGAGACGCCATCTCGACGACACGCTGCCGCATCCGGCAGCCGGCGCGCCGCGTGTCAGCCGTCGCATTCCCTGGCGGCAGGTCGCGGCCGGCACGTTGCTCGTGATCGGCGGCACGTCGACGATGTATACGATCGTGTTTTTCCTGCCGTCGTTCCTGACGCTGACGCTCGGCATGCCGGCTTCCGTCGCGTTGCTGTCCGGTTGCACGGCGGGCGCGGTGATGCTGGTCGGCTCGCCGTTCGCGGGCCGGTTCGCGGACCGCTTGCGTCGCCGCAAGCCGATGCTGCGAACGGTGTGCGCGATCTCGACGGCGCTGGTGCTACCGGCGTTTCATGCGATGCGCACGTGGCCGTCGGTCGTCACCGTGCTGGCGGTCGTGGTCGTGCTGATCGGCCTGATGACGCTGTCGAGCCCCGCGGGTTTCGTGATGATTCTCGAAGCCTTGCGACCGGAAGTCCGTGCGACGTCGCTCGGGATGATCTATGCGCTGGGCGTGACGATTTTCGGCGGTTTCGCGCAGTTGATCGTCAGCGCGCTGTGGCGGGCGACGGGCAGCTTCTATGCGCCGGCCTGGTACGTGCTCGCCGGCGGGTCGGCCAGTCTCGTCGGTCTGGCGTTGTTTCGCGAGGAAACGGCACGCTGAAGCAGCGTGCCCAGGGTGACGAGAACGGCGCGGCGCACTGCCGTGCGCCGCGTGTGTCGTCTACCGTCAGGCCGCGTCGCTCAGCGCCGGGTAGTCGGTGTAGCCCGTTTCGCCTTCCGCGTAGAACGTCTCCGGCACCGGCTTGTTGAGCGGCGCGCCGATTTCGAGGCGGCGCGGCAGGTCCGGGTTCGCGATGAACAGCTTGCCCCACGCGATCGCGTCGGCGCTGCCGTTCGCGAGCGCGGCCTGCGCGGTGTCGAGCGTGAACTGCTCGTTCGCGATCAGCGGGCCGCCGAACGCTTCCTTCAGGCGCGGGCTCAACTGGTCGCCCGAATACGATTCACGCGTGAAGATGAACGCGATCTTGCGGCGGCCGAGTTCGCGCGCGACATAACCGAACGTTGCCGCCGGATCGGAGTCGCCCATCGTATGCGCGTCGCCGCGCGGTGCGAGGTGCACGCCGACCCGGCCCGCGCCCCACACGTCGATCGCCGCGTCGACCACTTCGAGCAGCAGGCGCGCGCGATTCTCGATCGGGCCGCCGTACGCGTCGGTGCGGCGATTGGTGCTGTCCTGCAGGAACTGGTCGAGCAGGTAGCCGTTCGCGCCGTGAATCTCGACGCCGTCGAAGCCGGCAGCCTTCGCGTTTTCTGCACCCTTGCGGTATGCGGCGACGATGCCCGGAATTTCGTCGAGTTCGAGGGCGCGCGGCGTCACGAACGGCCGCGGCGGACGCACGAGGCTCACGTTGCCGCCCGCGGCGATCGCGCTCGGCGCGACCGGCAGGTCGCCGTTCAGGAACATCGGATCGGAGATCCGGCCGACGTGCCAGAGTTGCAGCACGATGCGCCCGCCGGCCGCGTGCACGGCTTGCGTAATCTGCTTCCAGCCTTCGACCTGCTCGTCGGACCAGATGCCCGGCGTGTCGGCATAGCCGACGCCTTGCGGCGTGACCGACGTCGCTTCGGTAATGATCAGGCCGGCCGACGCGCGCTCGGCGTAGTAGCGCGCCATCAGTGCGTTCGGCACGCGCGCCGCGCCCGCACGGGAGCGGGTGAGCGGCGCCATCACGATGCGGTTCGGCAGGGTCAGGTCGCCGAGGGTAACGGGATCGAACAGCGTGGGCATGGCAGATAACCTCTTCACGAAAGGCGGGGAAGCCGTCGCGTCATGTGCGACGGCGCCCCGCATGGCCGGTTCGGCCGTTGGCTAGAGTTCGCGGCGCAGGGCGTCGAGAAATGCGTCGATGACGGCCTCGTTGCGCTGGAAGAACGCCCATTGACCGATCCGTGTCGACGTCACGAGCCCCGCGCGCTGGAGTGTCGCGAGGTGCGCGGAGACGGTCGACTGCGACAGCCCGCAGCGCGCGTCGATCTGGCCCGCGCAGACGCCGTGTTCGTACGGCAGCGTCTGCTGCGGGAAATGCTCGCCGGGCGTTTTCAGCCAGACGAGGATTTCCCGGCGCACGGGGTTCGAGAGCGCTTTCAGGATCGCGTCGATGTCGAGTTCGGTCGGCATGGAAAGGCTGGGTGTTCGGTCAAGGCAAACGGGTATCGTCGATGGGCGAATCTTATATCGGATTTTTACGATATGTTTGAAAGCGTAATAACTTCGTATAGCATACATTATACGAAGTTATACGACAGTTCCTGAATCGCCTTGCTGACGGCCGGCTGGCTGACGTGCAGCG
>NZ_BCPP01000285.1:0-7161 GCF_016586125.1 Burkholderia sp. E168m23 | reverse complement strand
CCGTGCCGCTCGCCGCGTTGTTGTTCGAATCGTAGGTCGGCAGGTTCGCGAACTGCGACGGGTCGGACGCATCGCTGCAGCCGGTCGTGCGCTGTGCGTCGCAGATCGTGACCATCGACGTCGTGAGCCCGGGCACCAGCTCGGTGCCCGACGAGCCGCACGTCGTGCTGCCGTACACGACGAGACACTGCGCCTGCGACACCGGATACGCGCTGTCGGTCGGCAGCCAGACCGACAGGTAGCGTGCCGCATCGCGCGTGGCCTTGGTCAGCGTCTCGTACTGGTAGATCGCGCGACCGAACTCGGCCACGCCCGTCGCGAGCATGATCATCGGCATCAGCACGAGCGCGAACTCGACGGCGACGACGCCACGGGTGCGCGAACGACGAATCGGCGGCTTCTTCATGATCGTCTCTCCGCTATTGAACGAGCATCGGCACCTGGGTGCCCGACGCACTGCCGCTGCCGGGCAAGCCATGCGTCGCGCACGGGTTGTTGCCCGAGACCGACGAGCCGAGGTATTCGAGGTGCGCGACGACGGCGCCGCTGCCGGCGCTGAACGGGAGCGGATCGAGCATCAGCACGCAATCCCATTGCGTGACGTGCACCTTGCCGCTGCTGCCCTTCAGCGTCGAACAGTCGCCTTCCGGCGCGAGCGCGAGGCGCCGGTCGCTGCCGTACGTCGAGTAGTTGCTCGCCGTCGCCGTGCCGTTGGTGGCGATGCCACTGCCCGACGGCGGCGCGCCGTCGCCCTGGTAAGGCTTGAAGCTCGCACGGTCGGCCACGAACTGCGTGTATGCGTCACCCTTGATGCCCGCCGTTCCGGGCGGCCCGTAGTTCGGCCCGACGTATGCGTAGCCGGTGAAGTCGGGCTGGCCGCTCGAACCGTTCGCGCCGTTCGTATAGATGCCGAAGCGCGTATTCCACGCACGCTGCGACGCCGACTTCATGCCCGTGGTGGCCAGATCGGGCGGACTCGTGATGTTGCAGGTATTGCCCGACAGCTCGCTCGCGAGCGTCGTCTCGTTCGTCGAGCCGTCGAGCGCCGCCCAGCCGAAGTTGCCGGGCCCGTAGGTCGACGACGACCCGGACGGCGACGAGATCCAGTCGCCGACCTTGTAGGCCGGATCGGACGGGCCACGGCACACGAACACGGGAATCGCGCAGGTGGTCTGCCCGCCGCCGACGGTCGCGATCGCGCTCGCCGACACTTCCGCCGCATTCGCGAGCTTCGTGCCCGGCAGCACGTTCAGCACCTCGATGAACCAGTGCGCGATGTTGCTCAGCGTCGCGGTGCACTGCACGTACTTGATGTTCGCCGGCGTCGTGACCGCGTTCTTGGTCAGGAACGGGTTGGTCAGCGAATCGCTGAACGTGACGTTCGCGTTGGTCGACATCTGTACCGACGTCTTCTGGAAAAACACGAAATTCAGATGGCCGGCGGCGATGCCGTCGGCTTCGGCGACCGACAAGCTGATCGCCGACGTCAGGTCGCGCGCGGCGGACAGCGCGCAGGCATCGGCGCTGTTCTGCAGTTCGCTGCGCGTGACGTACAGCTTGCCGAGATCCAGCGCGAGCCCGACGAACCCGATCATCACCGCCAGTGCGAGACCGACGATGATCGCGACGGCACCGCGCTGGCGGTGCAGGCTGCGACGCGTGACTTTCGGATAGCGGGCTGCGCGGTTCATGGCGTTCTCCCTGAGCGTGCCGTCGTTACTGGGTCGACTTGCCGATGCCGATCACGAACGCATTGGTGGGCGGCTGGACCTGCTTGAACGACTTGTCGTAGTTGTCGAGCGCAGACGCGGCGGCGCCGCCGTCGACCCCCGGTGCCGATACCGGACGTTCGCCGGCATGCGGATCGATGATCTGGGCGTGCATCACGGTGCGGACCGAGTCGCCGAAGCGGCTGTCCCACACCGGGGTCGACGACATGCAGCCGGCAAGCGCGAACGCGAGCGGGGCGGCGAGCGCCGCGCGGCGCACGAATACGAGGTAGGCGGATTTCATGAGCTTCCCCTTGGACGGTTTCAACGATCGGTGGACTGGGGTTCCGCGCCGGCGCGCGCAATCTGCGCTTTCGGCGCCGCCGCGCTCCGGTGCTTCGGTCGCGCCGCCGGCTGGGCCGACGGTTCGGGGCCGGCGGCCGCGAGGCGCGCGGCGGCGGCTTCGATGCGCGCGACACGCGCCGCGGTGGCCGCGTCGGACTGCGGGGCGGCGGCCGCGACCGGCGCCGGCGCCTTCGGCGGCTCGGCCGGCACGGGCGGCTGCACGTCGGCGTCTTGCGGCGTGCGCGGTGCGGGCAGCGCGGCCGGCGCGACCGGTGCTTCCGACTTCGGCGCCGGAGCAGGTGCGGGCGCCTGGGCCGGCGTCTGCGGAGCGGCTGCGCCGTTCGCGGGTTGCATCGGCTGCGCGCCTGCCTTGCGCACGCCGCCACGGCCTTCCATGTTGCCGGTCGCAAAGACGTCGACTTCGTTCGGCTTCGAGAAGCTGTCGGTCGGCAGCGCGACGTCCGCGGTCTGCAGCGGCTTCACCAGGTGCGGCGTGATCAGGAAGATCAGCTCGGTGCGATCCTGCTGGAACGACGTGCTGCGGAACAGCGCGCCGAGCACCGGCACTTCGCCGACGCCGGGGATCGCCTTCAGCGCACCGCTCGCGTTGTCCTTGATCAGCCCGCCGATCGCGAACGATTCGCCGTCGCTCATCTGCACCGTCGTCGACGCGCGCCGCGTCGTGATCAGCGGCAGGATCGACGTGCCGCCGATGTTGGACGCGCTCAGCGTGACGCCCGTCTGCGACAGTTCCGACACTTCCGGCGCGACCTTCAGGCTGATCCGGCCGTTGGCCAGCACCGTCGGCGTGAACTTCAGCGCGACGCCGAATTCCTCTTCCTGCAGCGTGATCGACGAGACGCCGTTGCTGCCGCTCTGCGGGATCGGGATGAAGATCTTGCCGCCCGCGAGGAACGTCGCTTCCTGACCGCTGATCGTCACGAGGTTCGGCTCCGCGAGGATCTTGACGAGGTTGTCGGTGTTCTGCGCGTCGGCCGCGATGCTGAACGGCTTGTTGTTCGCCTTGTTGAACACGGCGCCGCTCGCGACGCCCGCGAGCAGGTTGCTGACCAGCGCGCCGCTCCACGAACCGAACCCGCCCTGGATGTTGAACGCGCTGCCCATCTGGTTGATCAGCGTCTTCGACACCTCGGCCACCTTCACCTCGAGCATCACCTGCTGCGGCGACGTGACGTTCAGCATGTTGAGCACGCCGCCGCCCTGCTTGCCGCCTGCCGCATCGCCCGCGCTGTCGCCGTACGCATGGGCGATCTGCACGGCCTGCTGCGCGGCCTGCGAGCTCGACACGGTGCCGGCCAGCACGATCGTGCCGGCCGCGGTCGACACATGGATGTCGCGCTCGTTCGGCATCAGTTGCAACAGCGACGCCTGCAGGCCGCCGGCGTCCGCGCCGACCGCGACGTCGATCACGCGGCATGCGCCGCTCCTGCCCTGCACGATCATGTTGGTCGTGCCGACCGCAAGCCCGAGGATGTACAGCGTCTGCGGCGACACCATCGTCGCCTGCGCGACGGCCGGGTTGCCGATCGTCCGATTGCGGACCGGCTCCGGCATCGGCACCAGCAGCGACTTGCCGAGCGGCACGGCGACGCTGGTCGATTCGCGCACGGCGCCGACGCAGTTCGGCCCGCGCAGCGGCCCCGCCGACGCGGCGGGCGCGGCGGCCGGCACCGGCGCCATGCTGATCGTCATCTGCATCGGCCCCTTGCCGACCGCGGCCGGCGCGCTGGCGCCGCCCTTCGTCAGCACCGCCGACTCGATGCCTTCCTGCGCGAGCGCGCCATACACGGTCAGCCATCCCGAACAGAGGATCGCGGCCATCATCGTGCCCCGTGCGACGCGTGTGCGCAGCGGGCCGGTACCTGTGCGTTGCGGTTTGATCTTCATTTCGTCTGATCCCCCGAGAGACCGGCGCCGTGCCGGTTATCGACTTCCAAGGCCGCCGCGCGATGACGGCGGCCGGTTTGTTGGTCTGGCTGTATGCATTCGTTTCAGAAACATTCGACGCTGCCCTTCACGCCCGTCAGCACGCCGACGCAGTCGCGCCGGACTTCCGGCGCCGCGTGCGACGCGACGTGCACGCGGACCGGCCGCACGTGGACGGGCGCCGGTGCCGCTTCCGGCACGGGTTCCTTGCCGAGCAGCGTCAGCTTGGTCGCGCCGCCGGTGGTCAGCGTCTTCTGGTCGACCTGGTTGCGCAGCACGAGCGACAGCGTGCCGACGCTGCGTGCGAGGTCGAGCCGTTCGGCCTGGTCGGGCGTGACTTCCAGCGTCACCGCGTTGACCACCTTCGGCGCCGTGTCGTCGCGGCTGACCTGCTGCGCGACGGCCAGCACGAGGATGTGCTCGAGCACGATCTTCGAGATGCTCTGCCCGTCGGTCTTGCCCTGCTGTTCCTGCGTGTTGACGATCACGTCGACGTAGTTGCCCGGCAGCGCGAAGCCCGCGACGCCGACCACGTCGTTCACGCGCACCGTGATCGCGCGGCTGCCGTCGGCGATCACCGCGGACAGCCCGCCCTTCGTCCCGACCGGCGCGAGCTTCGACTCGATCACCGGCTCGCCGCGCGCGAGGCTGGTGCGCACGACGCGCCCTTCGAGCGTTTTCGTATCGGTGAAGGCGCCGGTCGGCACGCTGCCGGCCGGCCAGCTGACCATGTGGATCTGGTTCGGCCCGAGCGGCTCGCCCAGGTTCAGGTCGGTGGTGGCCACCGCGACGGACGTGACCGAGCTCGTGGACGTCTGTACCAGCCAGCGGGACGCGAACACGACCGCGGCGAGACCCGCGACCATCGCGACGACCAGCATCATGAGCGCTCGACTGTTTTTCATGGCAATGCTCCTCGACGAATCGTGAAAGAAACGGCTCAACCGGTGATGAACGTGCGGCCTCCGCGCTCGACGGGCGGCGGATGACTGCCGTCCCGTTCAGGCGCCGCGCCGAAATAACTCGCCCACGCGTCGTACAGCGCGTCGTGCGTCACCTCGGGCGGATCGCCGCGGTAACGCGCGCCGGCGGCCACGAGGCGCAGCAGGTCCGCCGGAAAGCACGCGAGAAACGCCTTGCCGGTCGGCAGGTGCAGCCGATGCAGCAGGAAGTCGAAGGCATCGCTCGCCGACACGAGCCCGAGCGACGCGCAGGCCGCGTCGTACACCGCGCGGTAGTCGTCGATCGACATCGCGCCGACGTGCAGCTTCGAGCCGAGGCGGCGCATGAACGCGTCGTCGCAGAACTGCTCCGGCGCCAGGTTGCTCGAGAACACCGGCCACACGTCGAACGGCATCACGAAGCGGTTGCCGGACTCGAGCGTCATGAAATCGACGCCGCGATCGAGCGGCCGCAACCAGCGGTTGAGCAGGTCGCGCGGCTCGACGCGCTGGCGGCCGAGATCGTCGACGACGTACATGCCCATGTTCGCCTTCATGTGCGGCGGTGCCTGGTAGAAGCCGGCCGCTGCGTCGCGACGCAGGTCGAGCTCGTCGAGCGTCAGCTCGCCGCCCGACATCACGACCGGCCGTTCGCACAGCCGCCAGCGGCGATCGACCGACTGGCCGCCGGCCTGCGACCCGACGTCGACGTGCACGAGCGGGTCGTAGACCTCGATCACTTCGCCGGCCGCGCAGATCGCGTACGGGATCGGCACGCGGCCGTGCATCAGCGCGCCGAGCCGCTCGGCGAGAAAGGTCTTGCCGCTGCCGGCCGGGCCGTAGATCAGCAGCGGCCGGCCCGCGTTCAGCGCGGCGGCCGCCGCATCGAGCACCGCCGTGTCGATCACGATGCCTTCGAACGCCGCCCACACGTCGCTCTGGCCGATGTGCAGCTTGCGCACCGAATGCGCGGCCACGCTCGCGAGATACGCGTCGAGCGTCACCGGCGCGGGCCCGCTGTAGCCGCTGCGTTCCCGTTCCTCGAGCGCGAGCACGCGGCCCGCATCGGTCAGGCGGAACGTCACGTCGAGATCCGTCGCGCCGCGATGGGTCAGCTCGACGAGATGCTCGCGCACCAGGAACGCAAACACTTCGTCGAGTACCGCGAGCGGCAGGCAGTGCCGTTCGACCAGATCGCCGTACGACGGGCGGCCGAGCACCAGCGTCGACTTCAGCACGAGGCCGCCGACGAACGCCATGCTCAGGCCGGTTTCCGCGAGCGAGCGCGGCGCCGGCGGCAGCTGCGCGCCCGGCTTCGTATGGGCCTCCCGCGACGGCGGCGGATCGGGCAGGCGTGCCACCTGCGCATCGCGTCTCGGTTCGGTGTGGTTCGTGTTCATGATCGTTGCGTCCTCGTTGCGTTCTCGTTGCGGGTCCGCCGCGCTATGCGCACGACGCGAACAGCGTGCCCAGCGTGCCGACCGCGATCGCCACGCCGTACGGCAGCGTGCCGACCGATGCGATCTCGACGGGGCCGTCGTCGGCCTCGGCGCGCGCCGCCTGCGAGCGCCGCACGATCAGCGTGCGCACGTTCGTCCACATCTGGCGCATCCGCCCGCGCAGCAGCGCGTAGGCGATGGCGCCGATCCCGCCGGCCAGGAACGTGGCCAGCACGATGTAAAACGTCATTTCCGCGCCGACCCATGCGCCGATCGCGAGCATCAGCTTCACGTCACCCGCCGCCATGCCGCGCAACAGGTAGAACGGCAGCAGCAGGCCGAAGCCGGTCGCCGCGCCGGCGAGCCATCCGAGCACGCCCGCCGGCACGCCCTGCAGCAGGCACTGCGCGACCAGCGCGCCGGCCAGGCCGAGCAAGACGAGACGGTTCGGAATGCGACGGGTCGCGATGTCCGTGCTGGCCGCGGCGACCGCGAGCAGCGTCACGCACAACGGAACCGGGTAAGGCGGCGCAACGGGAAGCATGGCGAACCTCGCGTATCGAATCGGTGGATCAGGAAACCATGGACAACGCGGTGCTCACGGCGGCCGTCACGGCCGCGGCGATCATCTCGTACGCATCGCCGAGCGAGCCCTTCAGCGTGACGACGCTGCCCAGCACCGCGACGGCGAACATCGACGCGAGCAACGCATACTCGATCGACGTCACACCCTGTTCGTCGGCGATCCAGCCACGTGCGACACGCATGATGGTTTGCATG